>JAIRSL010000151.1 GCA_031255475.1 Treponema sp. | reverse complement strand
TATAACCCGCTTCGGCGCATAAACGGATACAGTCTTCGACAGACGCCTTGCGTCCTCCAGGGCGGTTAAAAACCATACAGGTGGAAGTAGAAAGCCTCATAATACCGCAGCGTCCCCCTTGTTCTTTTCGGTAAAACAAAAATGATTTACCGCCTCAAAAACCCCGGCGAAATAATCCGCCCTGCATATATATGACGCCGCAGCCTTTAACGCGCTGGTAGCGTTTCCCACCGCCGCTCCCTGTCCCACGGCCCGGATCATTTCAATATCATTCTGGTGATCCCCGACGGCAAGTATCGCATCGGTGCTGATACCCAGCATGGCAGCGAGATCGATCACCCCCAAAGCCTTGGAAGCCCCGCCGTTGACAATCTCGACCGAACAGTCCATATATCTGGTGGCGGTGAATTGAGGAAAAAGTTTTTTACAGCCTTCTTCAATAATATCGATGCCTCCCTGTTCACTGTCATCGTAAATCAATATTTTATCAAGCAGTTCGTTTTCCCATTGTTCAGGTGTAAACCGGTGTACCTGGTGATAACGATTATAACACCGCCGCATTTTAAGAATCCAGGGGGTTTCTCTCCAGACCCATTCCCCGCCCTGTTGGCTGTACACGATAGAAAAACCCATGGAGTCGGCCAATTCCGTTATTTCCTTTAACGGAGCGGCGGGCATGAGCTTTTCGCGCAAACGTCTGCCCTTGTGTACCAAGGCTGCCCCGTTACAGGTTATGTAAGGAATAGAAAGATTAAGCTGTTCGGCATAATCTCTAACGAGGTAGTCGGACCTTCCGGAGGCCAGGGAGAAACCGATGCCTTCCGTCTCCAGGAGCCTGACCAGCTCGGGAGCCTTTTTGTCCAGAATTTCATCGGCCTCGATGAGCGTACCGTCAATATCGCATACAACCAGTTTAACCATCACAATAAAGCCTAAGAATTTGCCCTGTGATAGGCCGCCAGTTTTTCATTGCACTCCCTGACGATACCGTCATGGCATTGCTGCTTGGTTTCTTTTCCGTTGGCAAAATCGAGCATATGGTTCTTGATAACCGTGTCAATTTCCCAGTTAATGATATCGAAAGGTTCTTGGACATTGGGACTTGAGGCATGAATCGTGTCAACAGCCACCTTGTAATGGGGATTTATCTTAAACCAATCGTCAACGCCCGGTAAATTATACACTTTTTTATTTACCGGAATATAACCGGTGTCTTTGTGGAACTGAAACTGCGCTTCGGCGGAAGCCGTGTATTGCACAAATTCCCAGGCCGCCTGGACCCGCTTTTCGTCTTTTGCCGGATCGAAGATCACCAGGCAGGAACCACCCACGGAAATACCTCCCCGGTCAGAGGCGTTTACCTTGGGCAGAGGCGCTACATACCAGTCGAAATTATTCTGTACCAGACTGGTGATAATGCCGATGCGGGCCGTGGACATAATAGCCATGCCGAAGAGTTCCAAGGCAAATTCTTCATTGATGTTGTCTTCTATAGCCTTGTAGCCGCCGGTTTTAATAACCTTCTCCCATTCGTTGAGGAAATTCATCAGGCTGCCGTCTTCCCCGAAAGTTACCTTGGTCATGGGACCCGTCCTGCCGCCCTCATTATCGCCGAAGAAATTATAGGCGCCCATGCCGCCGATAAAATTCGCCATCTGGTAGCGGCGTATGGCGACATTCAACCCGTAACGGTCTACGGCATTGCCCCTTTTGATCATCAGCCTGGAAACCGCGTCCGCCATTTCCGCGATGGTAGCGGGCGGCCTGTTGGGATCAAGGCCGACCGAACGGAACATATCCCGGTTATAGTACAGGAGAATGGCGGAACAGCTTACCGGCATACCGATCATTTGGTTTTGATAGGTATAGGCCCTGATCATGTTCGGTTCAAGATCCTCTTTGGGAACAGTGGCGCCACCCTTGTCGTACATCCTCTGAATCGGCACCAGCTGTTCGTAGCCGGCCGCCGAAGGAACACCAGCCCCCGCTATTTGAGCAATGTCGGGAAAATTTTTAAAATCTCCGGCCTGGACAAGGGTTTTTATTTTTTCGCTGTTGTCATTACCCTGATAAACCGCATTAACTATAATACCGTTCTGCTTCCCGATACCGGCATTGAAATTAGCGGCCATTTTTTCAATTGCCCCGGCATTCACCCCTGTCATGGTATGCCAGAATTCAATGGGTGCCCGGCTTGTCCCGGCGGCATTAGCGCTCTCCTGTTTTGTTCCCCCGGCAAATACCATCGTGCCGGCAAGCAGACAAAGCACAGCGGCCATTACGCTGATCTTCCTCATTTTCTTTCCTCCTGAAATGAATTATTCTTTAACCGCCCCGCCCATAATGCCTCCGATAATTTTCCGCCGGAAAAAAACGAAGATAAAGAGCGTCGGCAAGAGTACTAATATAGAAGCGGCCATAATAGGCCCATAGACCACGCCGTCAGGAAAATTCATCATGGTTACTCCCACCTGGACGGTCCGCATGATATTTTGGTTGGTAACCAGCATAGGCCATAAGTAAGTATTCCAGGTGCCGATAAACGATGAAATGAAAATAGTAGTCATAACAGGAACCGAAAGCGGCAAAAGGATCTGCATAAAAAAACGGAAATTTCCGCAGCCGTCAATGGTAGAAGCTTCTTTGATACTCGTTGAAAAGGTGAGGAAATATTGGCGCATCATAAATATGTTGGTCGCCGAACAAAGGAAAACAATCATCATCCCCCGGTAGGTGTTGATGAGCCCCAGGGCTGCCACGGTCCGGTAATTAGTAACCAGCACAATGTCGGCAGGAACCATGATCGTCCCCAGAAAAATTATGAAGAGGACGTTTTTGAAGCGGAAATTAAAAAACACAAAACCGAAGGCCGCCATGGCGGAAATGATGACCCGGATGCTGCTTGAAACACCGGCCAGGATCAGGGAATTGAGCATAAAACGGCCCAAAGTGGTAAGGGTAACCGCCATCTTGTAGTTGCTGAGTATCCAGGTCCTGGGAATGAAAACCGGCGGACGCCTGAGTATCTGGCTGGCGGGCATAAAGGAAATGAAAAGGGCGTATATAACCGGTAAAATAATACACAAACCCAGAATCAGCGCAAAAAGCTGGTATGCCGTGTTTTTCCCCAGCCGGGTTACGATTGCACCTTTCATTTGTAATACACTCCTTTTTTTTCAAAACGGAAACTAAGCAGAATCAATACAAGGGTAATGACAAACGCTATCATCGCGGCGGCATAGGCATCGTTGTAATTAAAGTTATTCACTGCCTGTTTATACATATAAGAAATCATGGTCTCTATATTTGCCGTAGTCGCAAGGGCACCGGTATTGGTAAAGATAAGTACCAGGCCGGACATGGTCATGCTTTTGGCCAGGGAAGTACAGACCAGGAAGAATAAAACCGGCGAAATCATGGGAATGATGATGGACACTGTTTTCCGAAAAAACGAAGCGCCGTCCAATTCCGTACTTTCCAGAATTTCATTTGATATTCCCCTGACCCCGGCAAGCAGGAAGATAAAATTGTATCCGATATTCATCCAGACCGAAATCATGCTTATGGCGGGCATAGCAAAAAAACTGTCATTAAGCCAGTTAATCCGGGTATGCAGGACATAATTAAGCACCCCGATAGTAGGATTGTAGGCAAGCCTGAAGATCATCGCGCTTACCGACATAGACATTGCCATGGTCAAAGCGAACATCGTTTCATACACCGGTGAGGCTGTCCGCCGCTTCTGAGCCACCAGAGCCAGCAGCAGGGCCGTAATGATGCTCAAGGGCGCGGCCATAAGGGCATAAAGCATGGTGTTCTTTATTGATATAAGAAATTTCGAGTCCGACAAAACTCTTGTATAGTTCTCAAACCCCGCGGGCGCTTTTATCGTTCCCATAGAATCAACCATGAAAAAACTGCTGAAGGCGGTTCTGATAAACGGATAATATGTAAAAACCCCGAAGAAAATAATCGCCGGCAGCAAATAGAAAAGAGGTTCCAGTTTTTTAAAAATTCCATGACTGGTATTCATAGATCCTCCGATTCCCCGGTTTTCCGGCGGTCTGAAACTTCGATAAGTTCGTGTCCGTAAGATTCCGGCTCCACGTGATTGGCTTGTTTGATTCTGTCCCGCCGCACCGGAGCCGCCGCGTCAAGGCCATTGTACGCTCCGGCCGCCGCTTTCAGCGCCCTCCTGTCGCCGGGACCCGGAGTTTATTGCGCTTCGCGCATAAAACCTCTAAAAATCGCCTGAAAGGTGATTTTTTCCCTGCAAACTGCTAAGCGGCTTTAGCCGCAAGAAAGCCCGATAACCGAGGTTTTTGTGGTACAAAAAACCCGCAAGTGCAACAGGTTCCTAGGATTTGTCATGTCCCCATCCTTATATACTTATCAACATATCTCTATATTATGATATGTTACATATCTTGTCAAGGGTTTATTGATTTTTTTTTGCGGATAATGCTATTTTTACTTGGTTTCAACAACCTGAATATGGCAAAGTATATGCAACACATAGAAATTGATCGAGATTCTCCTATCCCCGCTTATTATCAGATAGAGTTGGATCTGAAAAAACGCATCACCCGGAACGAATGGACCATCAATCAATCCCTGCCTTCCGAGGCGGAACTGGCGGTTCAGTACAATGTCAGCAGGATAACCCTCAGACAGGCACTGGCGGAACTGGAAAAAGACGGGATTATCAAAAAATACCGGGGTAAAGCCGCTGTTATCAACAGCGTTCCCGCCCCCTTTGTCCACGATTTAAGCTATGTACTGGTATCAGGCAAACGCTTAACCCGGGAAGGCTATGAGGAAACCACGATAACCGCGGAGGTCCTTCAGCTTGAACGGCTCCCTTCGTTCTTTCCGGAAATCTGTGAAGGACTCGCGCTGTCCTCCGGGGAGATGGTGGTCTATATGAAACGTCTTTTCCTGCTGGGCGGCGAGCCCATCGCCATTGGAAAGTCCTGGCTGCCCAATTCCCTGGTTCCGGACTTCGTGGAACAGGGGCTGATTGAAAATTCTCTGTCTAAAACCCTGACCCAGCGCTACCGGATCAGCGCGGCAAGGGTAGAGGACTACCTTGACGCGGTCCGGCCCACCCGTTCGGAATACGAATTACTCCGCAGCACCTACGACGCGCCGCTGATCGTCATAAAGGGGATCTCCTATCTTTCCAACGGCAAGCCGCTGGAATACTCTCAAACCACCTGGCTTGGCGACAAGGTAAGATTTCATTTCTCCCTGCATCATACGGATCAGGGCTTTGTCATGGGGCCCTGAGGGCGGGGACGCCTCTGACGGGCGCCTCAAGCTTCCGGCTTATCTCCGCTGCCCGGCAATCTGTTTTATCGCGTCTTCGGCGTTTCCTCTCAGCACGGGCATGGAACACGAAAACATCAGGTTGACAGGATAATCAAAGTTTTCCACCACGTTGCCTGCCGGGTCCAGGCCGTTTTTATTCGGCAGCTTGTCCCGCATGGGCCGGATATCGTCCATACAGGCATAGCATACCTTGCCGTATTTCCAGGCAGCGCCCGCCTCAAAGGCAACATCGTTGTTAGGTTCCCACCCCTGAAAATTGTCCAGATCGCCGAGAAAAATATCGCAGCTTCGGATCTGTTCCTGCCACAGGGCAAAGCACCTGCACGCCCGCTCCAGGGGATCGCCGCTTTCGTCCATAAAATCCCCGGTTCCGTCCAGGGGGCTGAGTCCTTCTAACCCGTTTTCAGCGCAGCAAGCCTTAAGCCGCTCGTAATACGCGGGCCCATCGTCCCCTGAACGTACCGGCGTGGAAAGAAATATCTTCCTCCGTTCTTCCCCGGAAGATCTTCCCGCCGGCGGTACGGAGGGAAAGGGAACACGATCCGGTATGCCGAGCCAGGCGCGTTTTCTCTGTTCATCCAGGTCCAGCATTACCGTTTTAAGACAGTCGTAAAAATCCCCCTCCACTATCATGGTTGAAGCTGTAAGGCTGGGCGCGAAGGGCAGATCCTGATAATACCGGCTTTCTTCCATGCCTCGGGAATTTTCGGTGAAATAATAACCTTGATTTTTGTGTAGCGTATTCCGTTTATCCCGGGTATAGCCGTAAAGCCGCGCTCCTTTGGCATAGGCCATGCCCAGTTCAAAGAGGACGCCGCAATCCGCGTTCGGTCCCCGGAACAGTTCCAGATCCGCAATGATGATATCGGTCTTTTCAATCACCTTTTTCAGGTTCGCAAAGATGGCATCGGCATTGAGCCTCAAATCCTCATGATCCAGTTTGAGGGGAGCATCATTGGGCAAAACCACGGTAAAACCGTAATATTCAGCCAATTTCCGCTGGGCATGCCAGAGGGAGTAGCCCCGGGGATAAAAACATTCAGGCCCCGCGATATAAACGCCAAAACTGCTGTAGGGATTCATACTACTACTCCAGAATCAGTTCCGTGAGAATTTGCAGGAAACGGCCGTAATCGGCATTTTCCCCGATAGTGATCTCGGGAAGTTCCGTCCACACATGGTGCCGCCGCCGATCCAGAACCGTCATGCCCAAAGTAAGTCCGTCCTTGGTTTCCACCCCTGCCCTCCCGCGTATGGTTTTAACCAGGCTCGGGTCAATCGCATAGCCTACGGCCATACAGTCAATAATAGTACAGTAGGCTTCGAAGCCCCGTTTGACCACAAAATCGACAGCCGTGGCAAGAAACCGGGCCTCCCGCCGGGGGCTGCTCCGAAAGCGGGCGACAGCCTGATCCGAAAAATTGACTCCAAAATGGGCTGCCACATCAAGCCCCAGGCAGGTAAGAGGAATGCCGCTGGAATAAACCAGCCGTGCCGCCTCGGGGTCCACATATACGTTCCATTCGCTCTGGGGGGTATCGCCGGTGGCATTGAGAAAGGCGTAGTCGTTCAGGCCAAAAGCGCCGCTGATGGCAATGATCCCGGGAATAAGGGGAATAATTTCCGGGGCTTTTACCAGCGCCATGGCGATGTTACTCATAGGCCCGGTGGAAAGAATAAAAACCTCATGAGGATGGGCTGTTACGGTACTGATAATAAATTCAACCGCGTGGAGGGGGCTTAAGGGCATGACAGGATCAGGGAGAAAATTCTCCGCCTGCCCGTCGGCGCCGTGGGTAAAGGGATCCTTCGGCGCCGTGCGGACCACGGGCCGGGCCATACCCTGGGCAACAGGGATATCGGTCCGGTGTATCATTTCCAGAGTTTTCCGGGCGTTTACGGCCGTTACATTAACCGGATAATTTCCGTTTACCGTGGTCACCCCCAGGAGTTCCAGATCCCTCGATTTAGCCGCCATGACAATAGCCGCCGAATCGTCCATTCCCGGATCGCAATCAAGAAGTATTTTTTTCATTTTTTCCCA
>JAIRSL010000075.1 GCA_031255475.1 Treponema sp. | reverse complement strand
TCCGCTTCTTTTACCTACACGGGCGAAGGTATTTTTACGCGGGACATCAGGGCGACCGACGCTGCGGGAAATACCAGGACCTCGTCCGGCACCATCCGCCTTGACCGGCGCGGGCCTGTTATCAGCGGATTTACCTTTCCTTCGGGCTGGACCAAGCCTGATTATCTTTTCAGCGGAATCAAGATTACCGATTCAACGGCGGCGACTGCCTCGGTTTCCGGGGTTGATCCCGCGAGTTTTACCGTTACCCCGTCCGGGAAAAGCGGTATCCCCGTTACATCAACGTACAACGCCTCTACCGGGGCCCTGGCTGCCTTTACCCTGCCGGGCCTGTCTAATGGCAGTTATGCTCTGACCTTTTCCGCGAAAGACAGAGTCGGCAATACGACCACATCGACAGTACAAACCGTAAAAGTAGACGGCACGGCCCCGCAGATCAGCGTCTCCACGGCAAATATCGCGTGGAAGGGCGGCGGCTGGAGCATACCCGTAAAAGTTACGGTCGTAAAAGAAGAGCACAGCGGCATTAATCCGGCAGGCTGGAAATACAGAATAGACGGGGGGAATGCCGCCGCGCTGGCGCTGTCCCTGTCGAACGGAGCGTATTCCGGGGAGATTGTGGCCCCCTCCCTGAGCGGCGGAAACCACACCCTCGCCGTTACCGGCGCCGATAACGCGGGGAATGAATGCAGTTTTCAGACGACGTTCGGAATCGACAATGTTCCCCCGGTAATCGTCTGCGACGCGCTGTTTTCCGCTGCCCCGGAAAATGCGCCCTGGACCAATGCACGGTCCCTTACGGTTTCCGCAGAGGACCCGGGAAGCAATGTCCGGGAATTTACCGCCGCGATCAAGCGGAGGCTTCCAAACGGCCAATGGGCAGAATCGGGCGACGCCGTCTTTAACGGCAAGACTATTACTTTTCCTGAAGGGATCGGCGACGGGGTATTTCAGTTTAAGTTCAGGGCGGTTGACAATGCCGCGAATGTAAAAGAAGAAACGCTTTACGCCCGCATCGACCGGACAGGCCCGGTGATCTCCGCGCCTTCGGGGCTGAGCGGGGTAAATACCGTCGCCGCCACGGCAACGGACGCTTCGAGCGGGATTGATGCAGAGTCCTGGGAGTGGCGCACAGGCGGCGGCTCCTGGCAGAAGGGGAGGACGGCGACTCTGCCCGAAGGGAAAGACCGCGCGGTGAGTTTCCGCTTAAAGGATAAAGCCGGCAACCTGTCGGAAAAATCAAGCGAAATTACCGTAGACCTTAGCCCCCCGCAGGTAAGCGCCGAAGTTCCCGAATATGCTTTCCGGAATTCGCTCGGCATTAAAATTTCCGCCCGCGACGACATTACGGCCGTCAAGAAGTTGTGGTATACCGTTGACAACGGCCCGTTGCGCGAAATTACGGAATGGCCTGCGGCTCAAACCCGGATACCGCTGGAAGAATACCGGGAAGGGACGCATCTGCTGCGCCTTGCGGCGGAAGACAGCGTAGCGCACAGGGGGCAAAGCGGGGAATACGCATTTATTGTTGACCGGACCGCCCCGGAGATCGAAGCTGTGGATATTTCCCCAAAAACCGAGCCGGAGCGCTTTCTCGGCGACTTTGATTTTTCGGGCAGCGCCGAAGTCCAGGTCAGGGTACGCGCTTCCGACTGGTATGCGGACCGGGAAACCAACCGCGCGGGGAAAATTGCCGCGTGGTATTGGAGCTTGAGCCAGAATAAAAACAGCGTTCCTGTTTTTGATGAATCCGGCAAGAGGCTTGTCCCGGAATTTAACATAGGCGGCCTTAAAGAAGGGCCGAATTACATTTACTTTAGGACGGAAGACGCCGGGGGGAATTTCAGCGAGGTTTTCCGGCGCATTGTTTCGGTCGATCTCGCGATACCGTCCTCTCCCATAATCAGGAGCGCCACGCACCGGGAGGCAAAGATCGCCGAACACGCGTTTCCTTTTCCGGTGGCGGAATTTACCTTCAGGCCCCCGGCCAATATCTTGTCGGGGATCAGGCGCTACCAATGGCGGCTTGAAAGGGTCTTTGTATACGGCAATGCCGCAGAGGGCGGGGAAGTAATTGGCCGGGGAAGCGTGGAAAAACTGAACGCCTCGCTGGAAGGAAGCCTGTCGTTGACCCTTGCGGATAATCAGCAACACGAATTCTACCGCCTCTTTGCCTCCTGTACCGCATCCAACGGGAACGCTTCGACAGAATCAGTGTATCAGTTCCGAATCGATACCGCCTCCCCAAACGAGGTGCGGGTGATCGCGATACCCCAGGTTGACAGGGAAGCATGGAGCCGGGATACCGCTTCGCTCGTGATCTGGAACCAGCCTGCGGATATGACGGGGGTGGCCGAGTATCGGTACTTTGTTACCGCAGAAGAGGGCTGGGAGCCGCCTGAAGAATCCGCGCTACAAGAATTCGATTTAAACGGCTGGCATAAAACAGTCGATATGGAATTTCTTGCCGATCTGCGCCCGTATCTTGACGGTAAAGGCAGCGGTATTATTCAGATTGCCGTTTGCGCAATAGATTACGCCGGTAACCGAAAACTGGGAATGACATCAGTAAAGTGCGATTTTGTCCCTCCGGCATTTGACAGCGCGGGAGAAGATGTCCTTAGAATTGCGGATGTCGCTGCGGAAGTCGGCATGGCAAAACATATATCCTGGAACAATATTGCCGACAGAGATTCCGGGCTTGATCGTATAAGCCTCGTGGTACTGAACGCCGGCGATTCCGGCGGGGATAAGCAGGTCCGCACGGCAATACTGCCGCCTGGCACGCGGGAATTTGTTCTGGATCGCCTTGAAAACGACAGTATTTATACTTTGCAGTTCACCGTTTCCGATAAGGCCGGGAATAATCTTGTCCTCCACCGGATTTTTGCTACCGGAAACCGGGAACTTCCGTCCCGGTTCGAAGTCCCCTACGAGGAAACGATAAACGGATTCGGGCTCTCAGGAAAACGGATAAGCGGCGGCGGCGATGATGAATTTGAAGATATTTATCTCGCGATTCCCGGCGCTATAAAAATCTACGAGATCAAGACAGTCAGCGGAAAGGACGAGCGGAGCCGCGTTGACGCTGTCCGGCTTGAGGAAATTACCGTGGCCGGGGACCGGTTTTTTTCCGGAAAAAGCAGAAATGGCAGATACGAAGCGTCTGCGGACGGTTTTACCATTGAAGGCGGGTACATCGGCTTTAACCGCGACACCGGCGCGGTATTGCTTGAAAGCCGCTATGCGCGGCCCTTTATCCTGGGGGATATGCGGCAGACCGCGCTTATCGGTGTCGGGCAGACCGGCCTCGGGTTTCCGCCCATGGCCCGTTTTTCAAGCGGTTCGGGGGCTTTTGGTGGGCAGGCCGGTATCGAAACCTTCAGTTCCGCACCCGGGGGCGGCGAAATTCCCGGTTTCCCGCTCAAAAAAGCAGAATCCCTGCGCCTTGAGGCGGGGAAGGAATGGTTCTACGGCACGCCTGTTTCATTCGACTCGTCAATGCTCGAACGCCACGGGATCTCGTTTACCGCCGCTGACGGCAGGGGGGAGATTCCGGTCGGCGAGAGCCGGGCCGAGGCGGAAAGCCGGAATGTCCGCGCCAATATCAGGATAGACCCGGCCGAACCGCCGGTGCTGGATCTCCGGGGCACAGTTTTCGCGGTAAAGGCGGCGGGGATACGGGGGCACTTTATTGATATTTATGAGGCGGTTCTTGATCTGCCCGCCGGTTACGAAATACAGGAACTAACGGTGAGGAATTTTATCATCGACGCGCAGGACGGCACGGTGACAAACGGCCCTGATTTTAGCTCCGATCCGGTAAACGCGGAAGTCCCCGGCGGCGACCGATTTGAATCGACGCATATCGAATTCGCCGCTGACGGGAAGCTCCTTGTCTCCGGAATAATTATCTCTGATACTTACGGGATTATACAGACAAGTGATTTCGCCCTTTCCAATAACGGCCTTGACTGGGACAGGGGCGGCGCGGTTTCCGGTTTTACCGCAGCCGTACACGGCTTCCCCATTGTCGCCATTACGGCCCGCTTTGTCAGGGAAGGAATTTTTATTGAACAGGGAGAGATTCTCCACGGCGACAGCCTCCGGCGGTTTGCCGATCTCGGGCTGACCAACCGGCAAAAGGACGATGTTTTTAACGACGCGGCGATCGCCGACTATTATCTGGAAAACAGTTATGGCAGCCCGGTTCTGGTAAAAGGCGGGCGTATTACGGCAAACGGGGTCTCGGGCGCTGTGGTAGTCCCCCTTGGAACGGTGGCCAGGGAAGTAACGGGCGGGCAAAGCTGGGAATTTCCAGACGTGAAATTCGAGCCTTTTGGGGATATGCGCGGCTCTTATTCCGGTTCCGGCAATGTAATTATCGGAGGCTTTGAATTTACACCGGATGGCATTGAATTTTTGGGGAGCCACATCAAGATAGGGACGCTGCGTTCCTGCCCCATTCCGGGCATGAATCCCGAAATTCTTGAATTTAACGATTTCTGTTTTACCGAAAGCGCTGTGCTCGCCGGGGTTCCCCCCTCGGGGCCGGCGGAATACGTTGTTCACGGCTGGAAATTTGCCTATGAGGCCCTTGCGCTTACTGTCCAGGGTTTAAGGGGCGCCGGAATGCTGCTGCTGCCCGAAAAGCTCGGCGGTTTTACGGTCAAATTTCCGCAAAGCCTTATTTTAAGCGGCGGCGGCATTGCGAGCGGCAGGGCGGACGAATACGCCCACAGCGCCGCGATCCGGGGGGTGCCGGTGGAACTTCCCGGGACCGAACTGGAACTCCGGGGCGGGGCATTCGTGCTTGCCTGCGACGCGCCCCTGATCCGTCCCGGGCTTGAAGATCCCGTTGAACTTGTATTCGGCAAAACCTGTTTTGATTCTTCCGGGACAGCGGTAAGCGGCGAGGACGGGACAAAACGAATACGTTTTACTTCTTCCAACGGGTACCGGGTGGACAGCAGTTCCTATGCCATAACCGCTGACGGCATCCGTCTCGGAGGTTCTCTGGGGGCGAAGTGGTGGGACGAAGACAACAAAATTCTTATTGCCGGAAAAGGCATAGAATTGCTTGCCGGATTCGCCGTGCTCTCGGAGGGAAGCGACGCGGAGCTTGGCTACAGCTACGGGGACTGGGCCATACAGGGCAAGGGTGCGTCGTTCGGGCTTGAAGGCGTGCGGGTAGCCGCCAATGCGGTTATGTACCGGGGGATAAAAATCCCGCTGGGGCCTCTCAGTTTTACGGCAGAAGGGCTGCTGGCCCGGGACGGAAATCTCGCCCAGGATCTGGAACTGGTTTCCTTCGCGGGGGCGGCCGTGAAATTAGTGGGAAGCAGCTTTGGGCGGGCATGGCTTACGGGAAGCGTGCTTGTTACCATGCCCAGGCCGTTTGACGGCCATACCCTGTACTTTGAAAATGTAAAACTCGGCGCGGACGGCGGCTTCCTGACGGAAAACGGGATAGAGAAGTACCGGCTCAGTCTGGGCGGTTTTGGTTTCTCCTTTGAAGGGATAACCATGAGCACCGCCGGAATGCACATCCGGGGGGCGGATGTTACGCTTCCGCAGTCAATGGGAGAAGCTCAATTACGCCTGGCCGGGCTGCGCCTGTCCGACAACAGCCTTAGCCTGGAAGATTCACCCATCGGCCCGGTGAAATTTTGGGGCATGGCATTTTCGCTGGACGATTTTAGTATTAAAGACGGAATAGTAGCGCTGTCGGGTGCGGTAAGCCTTCCGGAGGCCATGCCGGGAACCTTGTCCGGCCGCAAGCTGGTTATCCGGGATTTTACCGCAGGGATTGACGGCGGCATCAGGTCCCTGGATGTCCGGATGGACGAAGAATGCACGATCCCTTTCCTTGACGCGTGGGCTCTTTCCTTGAACAATCTGCTGATCCGCTATACGGACGGGCAGCCCTGGATTATTCTCAACAACGCCTCGCTCCATTTCCCTGCGGGCTTTGCGGCAAACAACGCAATGATAGAGCAGGTTCGGTTCAACCCAATTCAGGGTGTATTCGATTTTGATTCGGTAAAAGCCGATACCAATATCAGGTTTACCTTCGCCGGTATTGATTTTTACCTTGCCCAGCTCTGGCTCGATAAAGAAAGATCTTTTGGTTTTAAAGGTTCCGCTACTTTTCCTGCGGAAAAGATGCCCGCTTTCCTTGCCGGGAAAACAGTGGAACTTGATTCATTTTCAATAAAGAAAGACGGATCGCTGGGGAATGTTTCGGCCTCCCTGAAAGATCTAAACGGGGAAATACTGCCCGGTACAAAGGGCGTGATGCTGCAAAACGGCTCGCTGGCTGTCAGCGCGAAGAACAGGCAGGATATCGAGTTGTCCGTCGCCGGGGATATTATGATGACCGGCAATATGCCCGGCTCTCTGGCCGGTTCCCGCCTTTCAATTGAAACCTTTACCATTAACCCGGCGGTTCCGTCTGTCAGCAGGCTCAGGGCCGGCGCTTTTTTCCGGTCTCTGGAAATACACGGAATGGTTTTTTCCGGCATCCGGATTGACGTTCAGTGGGACGGTGAAAAGCAGGACGGGTTTATCGGCCTTGACGGCAATGTTGTTTTTCCCGCAAGCTTTCCGAAATACCTTGCCGGGAAAACTACGGCGATACGGGATTTCCGCATCGGCCTTGACGGTTCTATCAGGTCCTTTAACGCCTATTTCGCGACAGAGC
>JAIRSL010000061.1 GCA_031255475.1 Treponema sp. | reverse complement strand
CTTCCGGGGGGGGACAAACCCCCATCCCCGCCGATTTTTCCGGCGTCAGTCAAAATGACCTGGCGATTATCTGCGCCAAGCATGACCGCAAACAGTTTATCGCGGCCCTTGATTCAGGCATCCTGGCCTGCCTCCCCGGTAAAAACGGCTATGCCGACACCCAGCCGGCCCGTAACGCGGTGAACCGGACCACCTACCGGGGTTCCAGCCAGCTTCTGCTCAAGATATTCCAGAAACAGAACAGATTCCCCACGGCGGAATACTGCACCTTTGACCAGGTGCAGAAGGCCGCGAATCATACCGGACAGCGGACCCATCTTATCAAAGGCTCGAAAGGCATCACCCTTAATTTCCAGATCAACGGCGAACAAAAGAGCGTACGGCTGTTCAACATTGCCCAGGTGAATAACCCCGAAACCATCCACACCTACGCCGATTATCTTTCCCAAAACCGGGAAAACTATCTCAGGGAGAAATACGGCGACCAGTACCGGCCCGGCGAAAAACCGGCGGGGGGGCCTGCCGTCGCCTGTTCTTCTTCCGATCCCGATGTCTATCTGGGGCAGTACATGGCCGCCGTGTCCCTTGAGCGGCCGTTCAGGGCTTCCCGGCAGCAGGCGGCGGAATTCGCGCAAAAGACCAAAGACTTCATCTTTGAGCGCAACGAAGCGGGGCACATCAATCCCTTTAACCTGAACCGCCTGGGAAGCAAGGCTTCAAAGTACTGCAAGGAGATGATCCCGGAAATCACGAAACCGCGGGGGACCGCCAACCGGCAAAAGCCCCCGCCGCTGGCGGTTGCGGAATCTTCCCTTGGCTACTAATCCATCGGCGGCTGCCGGTACTCACCGGCGGCCGTTACCCGCCCCCTTCAAAGGATGCGCCCGGTGAACGTGTCGGCGGCCATGAAAGCCCTCAAACCTTATTCCCCCGCGCACTGGCTTGCGGATTTGCAGACCCTGCTTGAAACAAGCGGCCGGAACCGGACCGTGCCCTACGCCCGGGAGACGCCCCTGCCGCCTAATGCCGACGTTGTCCGCAATACCCGGTGTAACGACATCAACGCCCACACCATAGAACTCAAGGCGGCGGCAGCCGGCATAGCGCGGACCGCCTGGATATTCGGGGCGGACGCCGAATTCCTGGGCCTCGCGCTGCGAGCGCCGGAAGCGGACGGCGTTTTCGATCCCGATCCGGTTCTCTGGTTCGCCCATATCTCAAGCCGCCCGGAAACCCCCGTCGAGGCCCAGACCGTGTATCTTATCGATCAGTTTACCGCCGAAAGCCTTAACCGCCTGGCCGCCGCCGCCTACGGAAGCCCTCCGGGAAGCAGCCGGGAGGAAGGGGATGAGGAAGTAAGGAAACGCCGCCGCCTTATGGCCCACAACGTCCTCTTTGCCCTGCACAACTACGACAGCGGGCTTGCGGACGCCGGGCAACGCCGGTCACGGCATAAGGCGATGGAAGAAAATACCACCCCCGGAACGGCGGGGTTTCCCGCCGGCCGGAAATACTACGACGCCGCTTCAAAGGGCCTGGGGGAACGCCACCAGGTATTATTCAACGCCGTGCTGAATTACCGGAGCGTCCAGAATACCGGCAAACAAACGATAGACTGGAATAACGGCAATCCCCCCGGACGGCTTTACGATTCAATGCGAGAACTTATCGCCGGTATACGGGAAACGGCGAAGGCCATGTTCAACGCCCATATGACGGCGGAAGCCCTGGCTTCCCCCACCACCGGGAATACCTTACAGCTTCCCCCGGCGGCCATGCGGCTGTTTTCGGAAACGGGGGAACCGGTTCCCCGGAAAAAAGCCCTTTCCCCGGAACCTAAAGGCGGGGGGAGGCGGTTATGATCTTTTCATCCGGGAAAAGGCAAACCGTTTATGTATCACCCCGCGATCTCTTTACTACGGAAAAGAAAACACTGCCGGGAGTAACGGTTTATGCTGATGAGGAAGCCGCAAAACGCCGTTCGGTTCAGCGAAAGGGGATGAGCGCCGGAAAACAATGGTACGCCGCGGAAATCCCGGCAGCCGATACGTTTTTATACCGGACAAAACCCGTAGCGGAACAGCCCTTCCCGGCCCTCCACCGCCTCCTGTCCCGGAAATCACTGTCCCTGCTTTTTGCCGGGGAATTCGCGGTTTTCCGGTGGCAGTTATCCTGCTACATCAGGGATACAAACCCGGAAGAAGCCCGGGCGCTCTCCGCCCGGGAGACGGCGGCCTTCTGCCATGAAAAACGGAACGTCCTGCTTGCCCTTGCTTCAGGCGGGGAGCTTATCAATTTCGTAAAAGAAAAAGCGACGCGTAACGAGCCTGAAACCGTTGCGGCGTATTTCTCCGCCCTTGCCATTCCGGGGGTTATTGACGAACAGGAAGGGGCGGCGGCGTTCCTCCTCTTCAATCCCCGCGCTTCCCTCACCATTATTTCCATCCACCGGGAACCTAACGCCTATCCCGCCATTTCCATCGCAAGGAGCATGACATGAACAACCTCAATTCAGTTTTACTTGAGGGCGAACTGATTAAAAACCCCGATTACCAGACCGGCGGAAAAAATAGTCCCGTCTGCCGTTTTACCCTGGCCTCCAACCGTTTCTTCAAAAGCGACACCGGCATTGAAAAAGAAACCTGCTGTCTCGACATCGAAGCCAGGGGGAAACTGGCCGCACAATGCTACCAATACGGCCGTCAGGGGCGCGGGGCGCGGGTTGTCGGACGCCTTAAACAGGAACATTCCCGCACCGCCGAAGGGAACCCCCTGGCCCGGATAGTCCTTGTCGCCGAGCATATCGAATTCCGGCCCCTCATGACGCCGGAACAAAAACAACTCTTTCGTGACCGTGAAGACCACGATATGGGTCGCTGACCCTAAAGGCAGGGGAGAAGAACTATGGCAGCCGCCACGGTACAGCAGGAATTCAACTTTGACTTTGAAGATTTTGCCGGGGCGGCGAAAGCTGCTCCGGCGCCCGCCCCGTTACCGGTAAAGACGGCCCCCGCGCCGGAACCGCCGGTGTCCTTTGAAGAAGCGGAACCGTTCAAAAACTACGGCGCATGGATGAATTACGGCCTCCGCATCTCCCAAACCAAGCGGAACGACTTTAACCGCACGGCCCTGGCCCTGCTGGAAAAGCCCTCCGCCAGCCTTACCAGGGTTGAATGGAACTTCATACGGTCCTATTCAGGCTGGGGAGGCATACAGGCCGGGGGGGAACGGGGCGTCCTCTATGATTACTATACCTCCCCCCCGCTGGCCCGTATGACCTGGCGGCTGCTCCATAAAGCCGTCCCCATCCGCCACAACGCCAAAATCCTTGAGCCTTCCTGCGGAACCGGCGTTTTTTTCGAGACCGCGCCGAAGGGCGTGGAACTTCACGGGGTAGAGCTGGATCCCCGTTCCGCGGCAATAGCCGCCAAATTGCACCCGGACGCGCATATCAATGCCACCAGCTTTGAAGCCTTTAACCTTACCAAAATCGGACACGGGGAACAATTTGACCATATTGTCGGCAACGACCCCTTCGGCGACCGGACCCTGGCGACCGCGTTTCTTGATATGCGGGAAGAAAAATCCCTGGACAAATATTTTTTATTCCGCTCCCTGGACAACCTGGTCCCCGGCGGGACGATGGCATTGATTGTTCACCCCGGAGTATTGGCAAACAAGACCAATGAGGAATGGCGTTACCAGATCGCCCGGAAATCCCAGCTTTTAGGCGCGGTCAAACTCAATAATACTTCCTTTTTTCACGCCAATACCGCGATACAGCCGGATATTCTTTTGTTCAGAAAGCATCCCGGCGATATAGAACGGCGGCTTTCCCGGATACCCCTTGAGGAATTCAAAACAACCGTTTTCGCGTCCTGGGCAAACGCCGGATCCCGTTACTTTGATGAACATCCCCGCCATATCATGGGAGAGGTTAGCAGGGGGACCGGCCGATGGGGAAGCGACGAGGTAAAGGGATCGAACCGGGCAGAAGATATTGAAAAGGCGATTGAAGCATTTACCCCCGAAAAACACTTCGATGCCGAATACGAAGCGGCGCGGAAACAATTCCCCCTGCCGGAAAAACAGGAAACCAAAAACTTCCTGTACCCTGACGAACACGAAGCGGCCGCCCTCCAGGAAAAGCGGCTTACCCCCGGTATGATAAAGACTCAGGAAGCCGCCGTTTACATCCTCTCGGAAGACCGCCTCTGGTCCCTGGCGGTTAAAAACGACCGGCCCCTGGCTAAACGCCTTGACCTGGTAAAAACCATCGCCGCCGAAATAAAGTCCATCCGGTCCATGATGCGGGAAGGCGGCGATACGGCCTTATACCAGGACGCGGTCAAAGAATCCCTTGCGTTCTATAGAAACCAGTTCGGTTCCTATCCCCCGGAGGACAAGCCCCTGCTCCGGTTCCTCAAAAACAACCCCGCCGTGTCCGGCCTCTTTGAAGGCCATATCACCCCCGAAGCGGATATTCTCAACATCCCCAACCTGTATGACAAAACCGGAAACCTGGTTAACGGCCACAATGAGGCCGTCCACGCCCTCCAAACCCTCCAGGGGGATATGAGGGAAACCACCGAAGCAGGTATCCTGAACTACTTTCCCGATAACGGCGCGGAGCTTGTCGCCGAAATGTACCGGAACCCCGATATTTTCCTTACCCCGGATAACGCCTTCCTGCTCCGGGAAGATTTTATCACCGGAAACGCCTGGGAGAAAATTGACGCCATTGAAGCCGCCGCCGGAACCGTAACCGATGAAAAGAAAAAAGAAAAACTTTTATACGGCAAGGCGGAACTTGAGAAGGCGGCGGGGTGGGTCCCCATTGAGGACGCGGACTTTACCCCGCACTCCTCATGGATACCCGAATACATCATCAACCACTGGATACATGACGGGGATGGCCTTAACGAGAACACGCTTTCCAACAGCCGCCAAAAGGTATCAAAAAACAGCGAAGGGAAATGGGGTGTTAAACAGTATAAGGACAAACTGCCGTATAATGAGACCAGCAAAGACAGTATTTACCCGGGTGACTGGGATGAGGAAGCGGACCCGGTTATCTATTACCTTAATATGCAGAAACAGCGGAGTAAATATTACGACACCGAAACCTTTAACCGCGAGCATAACGAAAACTTCAAAAACTACATCGCCTGCCACCAGGAGTTCCGGGGCGAACTTGAAAGACAGTACAACCGGATATTCAACGCTGAACTGTCGGGGCCGGTAAAGACCTACCCCGTCTACCTTGACGGATGGCGGGAGGAAAACAAAATCCTGCGGGGCCACCAGTGGCAGACCGTCCACCACCTGTACCGGCAGGGGAAAGGCATTTCCGCCCTGGGCACCGGGTTCGGCAAAACCCTGGCCGCCACCGGGCTCCATGCCCTCCTCCGGCAGGAAAGGAGGATCAACCGGGCGTGGTTCCAGGTTCCCAACAACAAGGTAAAGGACTGGGTTAAGGAAATACACAACGTACTGCCGGACCGGAAAATCGGCTTTGTAGACCCCGAGACACGGGGGTATTCCAGCCGGGAATTCCGCCACGCCTTATACCAGCGGATTGCCAACAGCGATTATGACATCATCCTCATGCCCGAGAGCGCCGCGAGCGAAATACAGCTTAACGCCGAAAACGACCGGATCATTACCAATGAGGTAGTGGCCAAACACACCGCGGAGAAAGGCGAGGGAAAAACGGCGCGGAAGCGGGAGCAGATCAAGGAAAGCTCCGCCCGGTCCCTGGAAAATGGGAAGACCAATAAAACCATTACCTTTGAGGATTTCGGATGCGACGCTATTTTCGTTGACGAGGCCCACCGCTATAAAAACCTCTTCTCTTCCAACCTTTCACGGGAAACCGGCCTCAACGACGGCAGGCAGTCCGCCAAGGCTATGGCCCTGTTCAAAAAAACCGAGTACATCAGGCGCAACCATGACGGGAAAAACATATTCCTCTTAACCGCCACCCCACTCACCAATTCCCCCCTGGAATACTACAATATGCTCATGTACGTGGCCCCCGGGGAACTGGAAAAATTCCACATCAACACCATCGACGGGTTCATCAAAAACTTTGCCAATATTGAAACCGGTTTTACCTACGACTGGCAAACCGGCCAGGTGGGCCAGAGAAAAATCCTCACCGGGTTCAAGAACATCCAGACCCTGCAAAATATCTTTTTCAAATACACCGATTATCAGAACGACCCGCTTAAAATCAATCTTGATAAGCCCGACGCTTTTAACAAACCCAACCTCATTCCCCCGGACTCCAAACAGTCAAAGGTCATCAAGGCCATATCGGCGGAACTTGAAAAATACCAGGCAACCCCCAAAGAAGACCGGGAAACGCTCTATCCCGGCCAGAACTTCCTGACCTTTTATTCACAACTCCGCACCGCCTCCCTGGACATTGAACTCTTTGACCCCGCGGCCTACCGGGATTGGAAGAACCCCAAGCTGGAACGGCTTGCCGCGAATGTCCGGGAGATTTATCAAAACACCAAAGCCGGGCAGGTGGTCTTCTGCGACCGGGTGTTCTCAGGGGACGCTTCCTTCGATATGCACCGGAAGATAAAGAAATCCCTGGTAAACGCCGGGTTTAAGGATAGCGAGATAGTTATCGTCAACGGGTTTACCAAGTCAGGCGGGACGCAGAGCGACAGCCAGATTGAAAAGGAAGTATCCCGGGCGGTGGAAAATTTCAACAACGGAACCTATAAAATCCTCATCGGATCCACCGCCTGTATCGGCGAAGGGCTTAACCTTCAGGAGAATTCCGCCGCCCTCCACCATTTCGACATCCCTTTCCGGCCCTCGGACTTCATCCAGCGCAACGGCAGGATTGACCGCCAGGGGAACAACCAGAACTCCGTTGAACTCCATTCCTATATGTCCGCGGGGACCATCGACAATTATTCGGTCTCCCTGGTCCAGCGGAAGGCAAACTGGATTGACCAGTTACTCAAGACGAAATCCCATGTGTTCTTAAACCCTAACGACGAGCATTTTATCGACGCCGATGAACTGCTCCTGGCCCTCACCGAGGAATGGGGGGACCCGAACCAGGCGGCGGCGCGGCGGGAGAAAATGAACCGCCGGAAAGAACAGAAAATTACCCAGGCGCGGGACGAACACCGTAAAGAACTGCTTGCCCAGCTTTCCCTCCTCCGCGGTTCCCTCAAATCCGCCGAAGGGGACAAAAGCTCCACGCCATACCAGAACCGGATTAAAAAAATCCATACGGTTGAGCAGGCGCTCTTGCATAATCCTAACGTCACCGATCAGCAAAAAGAGATCGTCGAAAAAAACACACCCTTCCTTTATAACAAAGACCTGGACCAGGTAATCCTTAAGGGAGACCTCTTTTTCAGCTACGGCACTCCCTATGAGGTAATCCATCTTAATTTCAAAAAACGGGTGTTTACGGGGAAACCGCTCCGGGAAGACAAAACGGATTACCCGGCGCGTTATTCCACCCATGCCAAAATCCTGAACCGGCATGAGGAAATAACCGTGGTCAGGATGAAATCGGCGCACCGGTTTACCTATTACCCGAATCCGTCACCGGAAAACCGGAAATGGATTTTGACCATCGACACGAAGGACTTTTACCGGAATGAAGATGAGGGATTCAAGGAAAAGTATTACGAACGCCACCTTGAGACCTGTCAAGATCATGGGTTTACCCCCGCCCGGTTCTTTATCCGCCGGAACAATGGAAAATTACTCATACAGGAACATGAATCATACTACATCAATGACGAGATCATAAAACCCGTTAATCCGTTTAATGAAGCCGACCGGGAAAAACTCAAAACGGCTATCGGGGCGGGCATTGAGTTTGAAACCCCCTACCGCCAGGAGACCATCCTTAAAGCCATCGGAGAGACCCTGCCTGAAATCGGGATACTCATCGAAAAGGCCCTGGAGGCGGAAGGCCGGGACGTGGCGGAACCGGACCCGCCCATGATGGTAAACACCCCGGAAAACTTCCGGGAAAACCTCATTACCCTGGGAAAACAGCCCGGCTACCGGAACGACGTAATGGCCGCCGCCCAATACCTGGTCAGGACCGCCCGGCCTTCCGATAAGGAACGGCTAAAAGAACAACTCGTTTCCCTGGGCTGCTCCGATCCCCGCTCCACCAAAACGATCCTGGCTTCGTGGATACGGGAACAGCCGGGCGTGTCCCGCAGCATGACGCCGCCGGAACCCGGCGCGGGGAGATAAGGGCGTGGCGACAGCAAACCAGCTTGATTTTGATTTTTCAAACGATTTTCTTAACGTGACCGCCCCCGCCGTATCCGTCCCAAAACCGTCAAATCCGGACAGAAAAGCGAAACCGGCAATTACTGAAACAGAAAACGAAGCCGGCGGGTTTAACTTTGAACCGGTTACGCGCAACGAGGTTACCGACTACTCACCCTTCCCGGCCAACCGTATCTATATCGCCAACGAAAAAACCATCCTCAAAAGCAACGCCCCGCCCTGGATACCGCCGTTAGATCAGGCCTTCATGCGGGCTAACTCCTTTATGCCCCCGGTCCTTAAAGACAAGGATACCTATCTTATGGCGTCTTCGTATAATTTAAAAAAAATGTACCGCCTGTCCCTGGACGGCCTTGCCGCTACCGTTGACTATTACACGAAATACCAAAAGGCTCTGAATAACCAGGAAGCCAAAAACACCGCCGCCAGGCGTGTGAAGGAAGCCCGGGAATGGCTTGAGAATAAGGGTAAAAGCGCGGACGAGAACCCGTTTTATAAACGGTACTATGAAAAAATTATCAGGGAAGAACACAAGATAAGGCCTAAACCGGTCAGGATGCTTCCCGTGAACCGTATGACCACTTCCCAGATGAATCTCTTTATAGATAACGGCCTGAAAAAGGACCAGGTCTGGGATGCCTACCGGGTTATCAAAGAAGAGGTCCGGCAGAAGATGCTGGATATGTCCTGCCAGATTGAAGACCTGCAATCATCCTATGCCAAGGGAACCGAAACTTCTTACGGAAATAAAAATACCAATGACTCCCTGAAAGAAACCTACGGGGTCCTGGTGAAACGTCAGAACGGCGACGCTATAAACCGGAAAGAAATTGAGGATATCGCCGGCGCCCTGGATAAGATACGCGGCGTCTTCGGGGACTTGAAAACCATATCACGGGAATATGGTCTGAAAATAAGCCATGCCGGGGAAAAGAATATGTACGCCCGGAAGGCCGTGGGTTTATTTTTTAACGTCCACAGGGCTATCGGGATAAGTTTTGCCAATAAAGATTCGGACTTCCTGATAATGGCCCACGAATATAGCCATTTTCTTGATTCCCGTGCAGGAAAAACCCTGGATCATTTTTTCGCTTCCGATAAACCCGGTTCCCCTGAAAACGCCGTCGCCAGGGAATTCAGGACGGTCATGAATAAACGCGATAAGAAAACCGTGGATAGCAAGTATCTTAACCGGACCTGTGAATGTTTTGCCCGTGCGGTGGAACAGTATACCGCCTATAAACTCTCCCGGGAACACTACAAACAATATTGCAACAGCGAATCCTACGCAAGCGACGATGTTTTTACGAAAAACATTGTCCCCCTGGTGGAAACTCTTATGACCGAACGGCGTGATTTTTGGCGCGGCGTACCGCCTGATGAGGGCATGGCAAAACTAAAGGCGTTCGGCATCGCCCTGGAGGACAATACCGGGCCGCAGTTCAAAAATAATTTTTTATCGCTCCTCGGTTCAACAGAATACCGGGGCAAACCGATGGAGGCAGCCCAATTCTTAATAAAGAAC
>JAIRSL010000019.1 GCA_031255475.1 Treponema sp. | reverse complement strand
GAAGCCGAGAGTGCCGAAGAAGACGGAGCAGTTGAAGAAGAGGAAGCGGACGAAGAAGCCGAGGCCGTCGAAGAAGAATGACCTTCTCCGCCGCAGAGTTATGATAAAAGCGTCCAAACCGTGTCAGGCGCCTTTTTGGATGTATTTTAAAAGGGTGGACATCTCCTCCTCGCTTCAGACGGCGTAAATTGCCATGCAATTTGCGCCGTCTGAAGACACTCCTTGCGCGGTGGATCCATATCAAGACGCGATTATAACTGTGAATAAAAATAGTATACTGGAAGGCATAGGAACCTAAAGGGAGGGAAGCTGTTCCACAGAAGAAATACAAAGCAACGCTGACAAAGAATGAGGAAAAGCAGCTTCACGGCATCATAAATCGGGGAAAACAAGGTGTCCGAAAACGCACGGTCACAGGCGTTGCCGCTTGCCTATGAAGGATATCCCGATGAAATATAGCGGCCCGGGCGGGGATGCATCGGCGGAGAATAGAAGCCTTGTGGCGGAGGTTTGTGAAAGACGACGCGCGGCTTGCCGCCCTGATATGCTGACCGGCGTCGGAAGTCCGCGAACGGTGGACATTGCGGGTATTAGAGGATATGTTGGCCGTATTTGAAAACACCGACATGAAAACGGTGTCTGGGGAGACTATTCGTCGAACCTAAAAAGACGAACTTAAACCTTGTTGAAATCGGAAATGGCGTATACCGCCGGAGGGGAACGGGGCGTTTGTAGCCTGCGTGGAAGATGCGCTGGATATATACCCGAGAACGGGACGCGAATCGTCCGCTGGTTTGCATGGATGAATGTCCGCAGCAGTTAATCGGGAAAAACCAGAATCCCGTTGCCGCTGGAACCGGGGATGCTTGCCTGTTTTGATATGCGGTTATGGATAATTTGAACACCCGTCACATTCCTGTATGAGGCTTTTCCGGTGGAGGAAGTAAATCAGTTGCGGGATAGGCTAGAAATTCACTACACCACGAATCACAGAAGCTGGCTGAGCGGAGGCGGCGATAGAACTGAATGTGACAACCAATCACGAACTGTCGCCGCGAACACCTACTATAGAGCGGATGAGAAAAGAAATGGCGGCGTGAAACCGGAGGCGCAACAGGGAAGCCGCTCAAATCAACTGGCACTTTACTACCGTTGACGCCTGTATCAAACTTAAACGACTTTGCCTACATTCACATTCAGATTATCCATCCCTGAAATATCGGATTTGGGGAGAATCAGATATTCAAACAGTCTATCCACCAGAGGCAATACATTTTTACCTCCTTTTTGATAGACGTTTTGTTTTATTACCAGATGGGACAACTTGGACGCGGACATCACCTCTCTAATAATGTCCCGATAAGCACCACTCAGCGTTTCCATTCTCTCAGTATACTATTCCTTTTGATACCCTGTCAAACCTTTGTTTACCGCCTCCGGTAATTTTACATTTGTAGACAATTTCTTATGAATTTGAGCGCATTTTTTGCGGCAAGCCCGCAAAAAACCAGACTTTGCGGGGATCTGTCAAGGCAACCTACGGTTGGCCGTTTCCGCGTCCCCCCTTAATTTCCATGGTATATCCATCGGTAGCTTCGGCTCTCTCCGAACGGAGCGCCCTCATGACAAAAGCCGCCATGAGGGCGATGTTCACCATAATCCCTTGTCCATATCTGGAATGGATGGAGTTGCCTATACACCGAACTCCGCCGTACAGTCGTTAAAACACTCCGTCTCAAGCTATCCTAAACGGCCACGTCCAACGCATACAGGCTGTGGATGCAATCCATTCCAAGGGTGGGTGGGGATATATTCCACCGTCCCTCACAATTTCCACAATGCCCGCCTTATCATCCGCCTCAAGCAGAGTGGTTTCATCGGTATGGATGAAGTCCCGCCTCTGGTGGGCGACCAAATCAGGATCCTCCTCCGGGGCCAAGACGAGACCGCCGGAAAGCTCTATCCGCTTGCTATCATAGTTTTCGCCCGATGCTAAACATCCCTACCATGCACAACAGCGACGGTATTCAGATGGCAATAAAAGTCACCGGCAGGCAGCCTTCTTTCCCGGGATTCGCTGGAATCCGGGCAAGAACATAGCAACGATCGATGATCTCCACTTCCGCAATCCCCAAGCCACACAGTTCCTCCACCAAAAGTTTGGTCAAATCCCAATTGACCCACGTGGAAGGGATCTCTTCCACATGGCGATAACTGGTAGTCTCACAACAGATATACTTCAAAAACGAGGAATCACTAAGTCCGTCAGAGCGGCTTCGAGCCAGTTTACCGTATTTTCAATATAAGTATAACACCAAAAACTATTCGAGTGTACCGGAACGACCATGCCGCAAACCAGTAGCGGCTCAGCCTCGACCGGTGCGCTTCCGGTCTATTAATACGGCGATGATGATGATACTACCCTTGACCACCTGCTTGTAAAAGGCTTCGACTCCCAGAAGGTCCATGCCGTTATTGATAACCCCCAAGAGCAAGGCACCGATGACCATATCGCTGATGTTGCCGATACCGCCGGAGAAGCTCACGCCTCCAATGATACAGCCTGCTATGGCGTCAAGCTCGTACCCCGATGCAAAGGTCGGAGAAGCGGACTTAACACGGCCGGCAAAAATAGTGCCCGCGATACCCAGCAGGATACCTTCCAGCAGATAGGTTTTTATCTTAACAAGATCAACATTGATCCCTGCGGCCCGGGCGGCTTCCTCATTGGCGCCTACTGCGTAAATATAGCGACCCAATGGCCGTTTGTTGAGGATATACCACGTGATAAGGATCACAACCACATAAATAATAACCGGCCAGGGAATAGGACCCAAGGATTCGGTTCCCAGAAAGTTAAAACTGTCCGAAAAATTTGCCACCGGCATACCATGAGCGAAGATCAAAGCGAGACCTCGGCCTATGGACATGGTGCCCATGGTTACGATAAAGGCAGGAATCCGGGCCTTGGCGATAATAGTCCCGGCAAAAAGTCCCACAGCGGATGCGGTAGCGATACCCACCAGGAACCCAATCGGTGTGGGAAGCCCCAGCCCGTAGGCTCCCGTGGAAACCGAAAGCCCCGCCAGAATTCCTACCAGGGCCAGGGTAGAACCAAGACCCAGATCGATACAGTTCATAATAATCAGAAAACCGATGCCGATAGTGGCAATACCGATACAGGATACCTGCCTGAGTACGGTAATAATGTTCGATGCTCTAAGAAAATTCGGCCTGGCTATCGAAAGAAGCACCACGATGATAAAGAACCCAATCAAAATCCCGTGATCCCTTAAAAATTGTCCATAATTAAAAGATTTAAGCCCTCGGGCTGTTTCGCGCGTATCGGCCATTTCTAAGCCCCCATTCTTGTAGTTTTTACGGCCAGCTCCATTATTTTATCGGCGGTCGCTTCTTTACGATCCAAAATACCGGTCTGCGTCCCCTCATGGAGAATCAGAACCCGGTCGCTCATACCCAGAATCTCCGGAAGTTCGGAAGATACCATCAAAACCGCCTTTCCTGTACTCGCTAGGGCGGACATAAGGCGGTGTATCTCCGATTTTGTCTTCACATCGATACCCCGAGTGGGTTCGTCTAGGATGATGATCTCCGGGTCGGCGTTGAGTACCCGGGAAACCGCCACCTTTTGCTGGTTCCCCCCGGACAAATTTTTGCATGCCTGGGATAAGCTTGAATATTTGATCTCCAGCTTGTCCGCGTATTCGTTGAAGCAACGCATCTCCAAGCTTTTTTTTATGCCCGGTCCCTTCATGCACTTTTTCAGGGCGGACATGAGCACATTGTCCTTGATTGAAAGTTTTAAAAACACGCCATTTTTTTTTCGGTCTTCGGGTACCATCGCTATACCCCGCTTGATCGCGTCGCCGGGTATATGGTTTATTATCTTTTCACCTTTAAAGTAAATCTCTCCCTTGTTTGGCCTGCGAGCACCCACGATGGACTCCATTAATTCGGTACGGCCCGCGCCCATAAGACCAGCGATCCCCAGAATTTCTCCCTTTCGTAAGTCGAAGCTCACATCCTCGAATTCACCCTCCACGGTGAGACCTTTTACCTGAAGCACCACCTCGCCGATGGCACTTTCCTGTTTCGGGAAAAGCTCATTCACTTCCCGGTCCACCATCATCCGGATCAGTTCCTTTTCCGGAACTTCCGAGACCTTGCCTGTGTAGATGAATTTTCCGTCCCGAAGCACCGTCACGGTTTCACAGATACTGTATATTTCTTCCATTTTGTGGGAAATAAACACAATGCACTTTCCCTGGTCTTTAAGTGTCCGTACCATAGATAGGAGGTATTCAATTTCGTTTTTGCTCAAGGCCGAGGTCGGTTCATCCATGATGATAATCCCGGCGTTTAAGGATATGGCTTTGACGATTTCCACCAACTGATGTTTGGCTACCGTCAGATCCCGTATTTTCGTTTTTGGATTCAGATTGACCCCCAGATCCTTAAGCAGGGAAAGGGAATCCGCGTACATTTTTTTAAAATCCACCGATCCGGTTTTGGTTTTTGGTTCTCTGCCGAGGTAGATATTTTCCATCACCGACAATACCTTGACCTGGTTGAATTCCTGAAAGATCATGCTTATACCCGCTTCCTGCGCGTCCCTGACGGATTTAAAAAGCACTTCTCTTCCGTTAAGTATGATTTTGCCGCTGTCGCTTGCATGAAGACCAATAAGTATCTTCATAAGAGTGGATTTACCGGCGCCGTTTTCTCCGACCAAGGCATGCGCCTCGCCACACCGAAGGGTCAGGCTTACGTTATCCAGCGCGTGTACGCCGCCGAATCGTTTGGAAATATTTTTCATTTCCAGGATAATTTCTTTTTCCACAGGCACCTCCCAATATATTTTTTAACTACCCGGAGCGGAATTATCCGGAGGGAAGTCAATCCCCCCGGATAAGCTAGCCATTAAGGATTAGAAATACCTTGCGGCCAACTCGTTGCGCTCGTTAGCCTTCCTGATGTATTCATCCACATTGTCTTTGGTGACGGTCTGAAACGGCACCAGAATAGTCTTAACCGGCTTGCCGTTAGCGGCGTCAATAGCTACCTTGAGGGCGGTTTCCCCCTGGATGATACCGTCCTGCCAGATGGTATTATCCACCACGCCGGCTTTGATTTTTTCAAGGACCGGCATATCGGCGTCAATACCGCTGAGCAGTATCTTGCCTTGGAGCCCCGCGTTTTCAACGGCGGTGACGGCTCCCACCAAGATGCAGTCCGCGTGGGCGGCGATCATGTCGATGCCGGGATCATCACCCTGCTGGTATGTCTGGATCCAGTTTTCAACAAGCTGAAGAGCCTTTTCGCCGGACCAGTCGGCGGTGTTTTGTACCACCAGCCGGGCGCTGGTGTTCTTGGCCAGTTCTTCTTTGTAGGCCTGTTCCCTTAGCACCTGGGCGGAGTGTCCCAACACGGCGTTAATGTAGGCAACCCGGGGATTCTGGGGACCAACCTTGAAGAGCCGTTCAAACTGCAACCGGCCGGCTTCCACGTCATCGGAGCCAACAAAGGCGGTCTCGTGGGGGCTGTCCGTCTGCTGGCTGAGGGTAATTACCGGAATATTCGCCCTGTAGGCCACTTCCACGGCGGCGGCGCTTTGTACCTTATCAACGGTATTGAGGATGATCGCCTTGGCCCCTTCGGAGACCGCAGTCTCCACCTGCCGAAGCTGATTCGCGGCGTCATCATCGGCATACACAATTTTAAGCCGTACATTCGCGGGTTTTTGGGTTTCCATATACCGATTCATGGCCGCTACCTGATAGCGGACAAAGCCGCTTTGATTTCCCTGCATACAGGCATAAAT
>JAIRSL010000298.1 GCA_031255475.1 Treponema sp. | reverse complement strand
AAAGGCTTACTGCTGAGGGGCCGTTCCAAACCGAAGTTTTAAAACAGCTTCAGCTCTTAAAGAAAAGCACGAGGCTGTCCCAGAACCGCTTAAAGAAGTTTCCCCGCTCAACGCTGCCGGCGGTGATCAGGGGTATGCGCTTGAGTTCCCCAAATTCATCGCTGAGGATCAGGGTCCCGGCGGCGCTTCCGGCCGGCAGGGGGGCGATAAGGGGATCGATGAACTCCGTTTCCCAGCGGAGGGAACCGCCACGGCCCGCATAGGTGGTCAGCGCCCAGGCGTAGCCGTCAGTGCCGGTTTTTTCCCCGTCTACGGGGATGATCTCCACCCGCTTCGTCCGGCCTTTCCAGACCCGGACCGGTTCCGGCGGAGGGGACGCCGCCCGCAGGGTCGTGAAGTTATCGAACCCCCATTCAAGGAGTGTCCGGCCGTCCTCGTCCCGGATGCGGTCTCCGCCGGGAACAGCCGGGGCTCCCAGGATAACCGCCACGAACCGGACGCCTTTCCGTTCCGCCGTCAGGGCGATGTTGTACCCCGCCTCGTCTATGTACCCCGTCTTGAGGCCGTCCACCCCCTCGACTTCGCCCAGAAGGGTGTTACGGTTGCGCTGGACCATGGTTTTGGGATTTTCCCGGTAGGGTTCCGCCACATTTTCCGCTTTTGGGTAGGCGAATTCCACCACGCTGTGGTAGTTTCTGAGGGCTTCCGGATGAAGGGCAAGGTATTCCCGGCAGAAAAAGGCGAATTCCATGGCGGTAGTAATGTTGTATTCCGATATTCCCGAAGGTTCCACAAACCGGGTGTGCATCATGCCGAATTCCCGGCTTTCCCGGTTCATCCGTTCCGCAAAACCCTCTATGTCGGGGGCAAACCGGAGCGCCACCGCCACGGCCGCATCGTTTCCCGAAGAAACCGCCAGACCCAGGAGAAGATCCATCAGGTTCACCTGCTGCCCCGCGCCCAGGAACATCAGGCTTGACCGGGGCGGCTGGCTTATGGCCCAGCTCTGCCGGGGAAGGTCCACGGTTTCTTCCAGAGACGCCCGTCCCTCGGCAACTTCTTCCAGGGCAATGTGTATGGTCATGAGCTTGGTCAGAGATGCGGGAGATATGACGGCGTTCCCGTTTTTGTTGTACAGCGTCACTCCCGTGGCGGCGTCCATGAGTACCGCCGCCTGAGACGCCAGAACCGGCGCTTCCACCCCCGGAGGGGACACGATTTCTGTGGCCGTGGTTCCCAAGACCGTGGTTCCGGATAAATCCTGCGCGCCCAGGGGCAACGCGGCGACAAAAAAAACAAGTAACAGAAAAAGGGCGGCCAATTACTAGAACTCCGCTTGTCCTACCGCCCGCGGATAGGGGATCACGTCGCGGATATTCGCCATACCAGTGACATACTGAATAAGGCGCTCAAACCCCAGGCCGAAACCCGCGTGGGGGACCGTCCCGTAGCGGCGGAGGTCCAAATACCAGGAGTACAGGCCCTTGTCCATCCCCAGGCCGGCCATGCGGTTTTCCAGGTTTTCCAGATTGTCTTCCCGTTCCGAACCGCCTATGATTTCTCCCAGCCGGGGGACCAGGACGTCCATGGCCCGGACGGTCCTGCCGTCATCGTTTTGCTTCATATAAAAAGCTTTGATTTCCCGAGGGTAGTCGGTGACGATCACCGGGCCGCCGGCAACTTTTTCGGTAAGGAACTTTTCGTGTTCGCTCTGAAGATCGCAGCCCCAGAAGGGCTTGAATTCGAAGGCGGAAGCGTTCTTCTCCAGCTCTTTTATCGCGCCGGTGTAGGTGATGTGGGCAAAAGAAGATTCCGCCACGGATCTTAAGGTTTCGATGATGCCTTTTTCGACACGGGTATCGAAAAAGGCGAGATCTTCGGCGCAGTCCTTCAGGATGACGGTAAAGAGGAATTTAAGAAAATCCTCGGCCAGGGCCATGTTATCCGGCAGGTGGGCAAAGGCCATTTCCGGCTCTATCATCCAGAACTCGGCCAGATGCCGGGTGGTGTTGGAATTTTCCGCACGGAAGGTGGGGCCAAAGGTGTAGACCCGGGAAAGGGCGGTGGCGTAGGTTTCGGCCTCAAGCTGTCCGGACACGGTGAGGAAGGCCCGCTTGCCGAAAAAGTCCCCGGCGTAATCCACCGGACCGCCTTCCGTTCGGGGGAGTGCGTTCAAATCCAGGGATGTTACCTGAAACATGGCCCCGGCGCCTTCGGCATCGTTCGTGGTGATAATGGGGGTATGAACATACTGAAACCCCCTGGACTGGAAAAATTCGTGGACGGCGAAAGCCAGGCGGCTCCTTACCCGGCCAACGGCGCCAAAGGTGTTGGTCCTGGCCCGGAGATGGGCGATTTCCCGCAAAAATTCCAGGGAATGCCGCTTCTTTTGCAGGGGGTAGGTTTCCGCCGGGGCCTCCCCGATGACGGTAAGGGTTTCAGCGGCCACCTCCACGGCCTGTCCCGAGGCGGGAGACGGCACGAGGCGTCCCCGTATCTCCGCCGACGCCCCGGTAGACAGGGACGACAGGGCTGTTTCCGTTTCGCCGTCCAAGCCCTCCCGGGACCGGTCAAAGGTACACTGAATACCCGCAAAGCAGGAACCATCGTTCATTTCTACGAAAACCAGGTTTTTCATTTCCCGTTTCGTCCTGACCCAGCCGCAGACCGTTACTTCCCGGGAATCCGCCGGAAGGGAGAAGAGTTCCTTGATAAGAAGACATGCCATATAACCACTATAATATACCGTTCCTGAAAGAAAAAGGGGTTGCTTTCGGCGGCAGCGTTTATAAAGAAGCGAAAACCCGTATCCGTCTGCGTGGGTTCGCGGCTAATTTTTTCTATATGTTTGTGATAAACTGTGAATTGCCGGGATCCCTTATCGATACGGGTAAAGGCCGGCACACTTCGGTACGACAGGAGTTTTTTCCGTGGCAAATTACAACAAGCCGGATTTTTGGACCCTCAAAGCCCGGAAAGAAGGGTATCCCGCCCGTTCCGTCTACAAACTCCGGGAACTCGATGAAAAATTCGGCCTCCTTCCGAAGGGCGGTTCCGGCGGGGCTTCTCCCCCGTTCAGGGTCCTGGAACTGGGGGCGGCTCCGGGAAGCTGGAGCCTCTATGTGCTGCGAACCCTGAGAGAAAGGGGGTTCCTTGCCGCCGCGGATCTTGCCCCCCTTTCCCGCCGGTACGACGGAGGCCTTTTTGACCGGGACAACTTCTTTTTTATTCAGGGCGACATCACCGGGGCGGATACGCGGGATGCCCTTTTGAACCGGGGGCCTTACCGCCTCCTCCTGAGCGACGCCGCCCCCGCCACCACCGGCAGCCGGCAGATTGACACCCTCCGTTCCCTGGAGTTAGCGGAGACCGCGCTGGATTACGCCGGCGCCGTCTTAGCGCAAGGCGGCAACATGGTGGTCAAAGTCTTTCAGGGAGGGGATACCGCGTTCCTCCTCAAGCGGATACGGGAATTTTTCAAGACCGGGAAGAGCTTTAAACCCATGGTCTGCCGCCGGGAATCGTTCGAGACCTACTACGTAGGGCTGGACAAGAAGTGAAGGATTCAGGACCAACAACATAACTGCGGAGCGCTTCCGGGGCAAATCCGCCGGACAAGTTCCGGGT
>JAIRSL010000291.1 GCA_031255475.1 Treponema sp. | reverse complement strand
CCATCCCTAGTCCAATCATTTTATAAGAACAAGAGCCTGAAAGGAATACGGTATATACTTTCACTGGGGTTAAGGAACACATTGAACGTATTCTCAACCTCCTTAATGCCCAGGCTCTTTAAGACCTCCCGCTCCCCAGGAAATATTGATTTTCTGTACGTCTATCCTGCAAGCGAATGTTCCTTCGCAAAAATCATCTTATCCGCCGTTTTTCAGTTCCTCCGCCGTCCGGTAGATGGTTTTATATATCAGGGGAATTTTGTCCTCATCCAGTGCGGCAAAAGCTACCCGCAGGTATTTTTCTTCCAAAACCACGACACCGATACCGTGGCGGGACAGTAGTTCCCGTCTGAGGATTTCCGCGTCAAGCCCTTCACAGCGGAAGCTCATGAAGTAGCCCGAATTGAAAGGCAGCGGTTTAAGGACCGGATGATCGCCCTCTTCTTCGATGAACCGCCTGACCGCCGTATAACGGCTGCGGAGCATTTGGTAGTATGCCTCCTTCTCCCCGGCGGTACGGGGATCTTCTATGGTTTTGAGCATAAGGTACTGGGCCGGAGTATTGGAACAGGATACAGAAGACCGTATGGCCCCCATGTATTTCCTGATGACGGCGTCCATTCCGCCGCCGTCCAAACCAAGGGAACCGATGCTGACGAAAGCCATTCTGAAACCCCAGGCGTAGTCTTCCTTGGTAGGGCCGTCAATTTTCACCGCCAACACCCGTTCGTGCAGGGATACAAGCCGCCCGAAAAGGGATTCTTTGATAGCGCCGTCCTCGTAAAACAGCCCGAAATAGGCGTCATCGCAGAGAACCAGTACATCGGCGCCACTCTCGGCGATTTCCCGAATTAGGGCGACTATGGCGTCCGCCTCGGCCTGGGAAGGGGCATATCCCGAAGGATTGTTGGGGAAGTTGAGAATAACCCGCACCACGCCGGTTTCCGCCGCTTTCCGGAAGGCCGCGCGCAGGGCCCCCATGTTCAGCCCCGGCCCTCCGTTGAACAGGGGAATTGCCGTCAGCGCCCCGCCCCTGCGTTCCCGGAAAATAAGCCCGTAGTTGTCCCAGCAGGGACCCCCCGATAAGATGGTCTGGCCTTCGTCCAGGAACAATTCCGCTGTGTAAGTTATCCCGGCGGTGATTCCCGGCACCACAACCGGCAGGGAAAAATGTCCGGCGTTCAGGGAAGGGTTCTTTTTCAGCATCTGATCTTTCCAGGCAAGGCGTACCGGTTCAACCCCCGCGGTAGGGGCGTATGTCACTGTTTCGTCGGGGGTAAGGCGGGGCAGATTGTCGGCGATTGCCGACATGATCAGGGGCTTGCCCTCTTTGTAAGCCATCCCAATAGTGGCATTGGCCGCATAAGCCCCCTGTTTCGCTTCGGCGGATTGGGCGATAATCCCCCGGGGAAAATACAAACGGCGGCCTAATCCGGATAAAAGCCGCCCCGCAACCGTCCCGTCCAAACGGGCATTAAGTTCATCGGCAAGTGTATGCATAGCTATAGGTGTTTACCTTAAAAAGAGAGCGTATGTCAATACGGGAACCGGGGCTTCCGCCATATATGCCAAAGCGGCAGACGCCGCCTCGCTCCGGTTTACAGCGATTGATAATTCCGTTTCGGATACATCATACGGACGCGCACTCAGCTTTGCCCGATTTGGCCCGGCCGTGCTTTCCTTATAAAGGTTCTCGAGGTTATACTTCTTCACGGTCGTCCGCTTTATCATTTGGAACAGCCTCAGTTATGATGAACATCCTATCGGCTATACCCGGCTCCCCCTGAAGGTATCCAATAACTCATGAAGATACCGCTCATACACATCGCGGGGTAACGCGCCATGCTCCCCGCAGATCCGCGCCGCCATGCCTACTACTTCGCCCATCATGCCCCCTGTCCGCATAACGCGCACACTCCCCAGGGCGTCGTGCGTAACGCTGACATCACGCCCCGCCATAAACAGGTTTTCGATGTTGCGCGAATATAAACACCGGTAGGGTATAAAAAATGGCGCCGGAAAATCCTCATGATAATCTATTGTCAAAAACCCATCGCCCTCATGAAAAGCGGCGTAAAATTTTCTGTCAGGATAATGAACGTCAAAATTCCATGTGGAGGGGACTATGCCGTCAGGAAACGCGGTCCGGCTGAATACATCGCTTTTGCTCAGAATTATATCGCCAAACAGCCGCCGGGATTCGCGTTTTCCGCCTATATACGCCGCGAATTTAAGATAATAATTTTTATAGTCTCCATCGGTATTTTTAAGGCAGTCAACAGCGCCGTACATGGCCCTGAAGTTGGTGTCCCTCGCGTATTCGGCCATTTCAATCGGCGGGTGTTCCATCCCGCCTTCCCAGTACCAACCGCCCAATGCTTCCGCGCCGGTCTGTCCGTATACGCTTTCTGTTTTTTTCCTTCCGGGAAAATCCGCCTTTGAAAGATCAATAGCCCAGGGACATTGAGGGAATTTTTGTTCCGTACCGGTTTCTTCGATATGCCATGTATTGGTCATTCCCATATGCCCGTTTGTGGTAACCTCGTAATGCGCTCCCGCAAAAAATCCCAAAGTCCCGTCGCCCGTACAGTCGGCAAATAAATCCGCCTGTATAACTTCATAACAGCCTGTTTTTACGTTGTATACGGTTACATTTTTAATGCGGTTTTGCCCGGCAGCATTACCGGACGTTTCCGCGCCGGTTACACAATATCCCGGAAACAAATCTATATTCGGTTCGTTTTTCAGAATCAACAATTTTTTTTCATCCTCATAAATTTCCGCCGTATTTTCCGGTCCGTAATGGGCTCTGTTTTTTTGATCGAATTCCCGGACGATATTGCCCAGTTTCGGAAAAGGCTCAAAATTTGTTTCGCCCCCAAGCCAAACACGCACTTCCGAACTGTTGTTTCCGCCGAACACATCCCTGTCATGGACAAGCGCCGTTTTCAAATCATTCCGCGCCGCCGAGACCGCGGCGCACATGCCGGCTATGCCGCCTCCCGCCACCAGTAGATCGTATTTAACCGGCAGCACTTTATTTCCGCCGCGCCTCATGTTTGCTATGTCCCCGGGCGGCGTACAGCCGGTATTCCGGGTTAAAAAAACACCGGCACAGCGCCCCTCAAAGCCCGTCAAATCGCGCAAAACAATCCGCGTTTCACCCGCTTCCATTTCGATAATACCGCCGTCCTGCCAGCCCCACTCAGGCCCCCGTGTCCCGAAAACCACATCCGATTCCTTCCCGCCGGCAATAACTTTAAAAATACCGGGCGCCATGTTTTGTTTCCAGTAAGCAGCCCAGTCTTTGGTAAAAACCCACAACCGGTACTTTCCTGAACAAGGTATGGCAGCCTTCGTGACGGCGTCTTTTACGGGAACACCCAGCCCGTGGGCAAGCAGGTATTCGGATCCCATATTTAAAATAAACTGCGTATCCAGCGACCAGCCGCCGTAATCGTCAAAAGCGCCGGCTCCTACAAATATCGAATCTTCTTTTATTATCGAATCCTCTTTCATGTTACCCTCCATGATTGTTTTCCTGTTTTCCTTCCGGCATGTACTTCATCCTCAGGGCAAAACCCTGAAATTCACCCGCCGGTGAAATTTTTAAAGTATTACGTTCCAGTACCGCGGCTTCCCGGTTTTCCATATAGGATTCGGCCGGTTCAAACATATAGCCTTCGGGCAGTTGAATGACGATAGGTTCCTTGAATTCACCGGCAAAGGTATGAACCACCGCATAGGCGTCCGTTGTTTCATCCGATAACCGGAGAATCGCCTGCCAGCCTTTGGGATGGCGGTAACTCTTTATTTCCGGTCCGAACCAATAGGTAAATCCTTTTTTTATAGCCGCCGTAATTTTATAATAGAAATCAATGCCTTCCTTCACTATGTCCCATTGCGCCGCGTCAAGTTCATCAATGTTTCCGGAAAGGCACAAGCGGCCGAGTACTCCCGCGGTCATGGTATAGTACAGCCTGCGGGTCGAATCGCTTTTCCTGACCACCGCCCATATCTGGGCCTGACACGGCAAAACAGCCCGGTGCAGGTTAGCCGCTATAACCGGTATATGCGCGTTTTCGTGGGCGTCCGAAAATGAAGCCATAGCGGTTAAACCCATCATGCACGGTTCAAGGCGGTGGCCGCCCGAAGAGCAGTTCTCAATAACGAGATCCGGCAATTCCCGGCGAATCTCCCGCAGAAACTCAAGAACCCCCGCTACATGCTGCCGTAAGCCTTCGCCGGGAGATTCCCCGCCGTCGCAGCCTATTCCGATGTTCGCGTTATAATCAATTTTCAAATAGCCGAAACCGTATTTTTTGAGGAAACCGGTTACTTTTTCCGCAAGGTATGTCCGGACATAGGGGTCCCGCAGGTCCCAAAAACGCCGGCCGCTTTCGGTAATTACATGACCGTCAAGGCATAAAAGATGCTCCGAACGCGAAAAGGCTTTGGAGGTTTCTTCGCAGCATTCGTATTCAAACCATATACCGGGGATCATGCCCATATCCCTGATCTTTTGCGCGGTTTTTTCGATCCCGCCGGGAAAATGTTCCGCGTTGGGGTTCCAGTCTCCCATCTTGTCATACCAGCCCGCGTCCATAACAAAATAGCGTATACCTGAGTCTTTGACGCGCTTTACCGCCCGTTCAACCGAATCCGCGCTGACGCCGCCCCAGGTCATGCACCATTCGTTAAACACGGCAGGCAGCCGCTCTTCCGTTTGCGACTGATGTTCCCATGCCCGGTAGTGCAGAGAAGTAAGCCGCTGCGATACCGCGTCGACGCCGCCCTTTGTTACCGATACTATGGCTTCGGGCGCGGCGAACCGTTCCCCGGGCCTTATTTTTTTTATCCAATGCCCGGACAGCCTGTCCGCCAGGCCGCCGGATACATGCAGCGCGTCATCCTGCCGGCAGGCTTCCATCTGCCAGGAACCCGGCCAGGCAAGCTGCGCGCCCCAGGAGACCCGGCGCTTTGTGTCTTCAACGGCGATAAACGGAAAGTATTCCCGCACCGGCATCGTTCCGGTCTGGCCGAAACGGATGGTATTGGCGCTGACCCCGGAAAAAGACGGCTCCAGTTGCAGGTCCTCGACAGGTATTGTTTCCAGCCGTCCTTCATCGGCCCAGCGGCTCCTGAGCCGGTGCATGATGAGGGTATCCGGCGTATCTCCCACTTCAAAAGGAGTAATCGCCCCCAATGAAAAACTCGAAAGCATTTCCAGCGCCGCATCTTCGCCGCTGTCGTTCCTGAATACGCTATGCAGCGTAACGGCACGATCCCCCTCGTGCCAGGCAAGATGGTGCTCCAAAACACAATTCTTTTCGTTTTGTAAATACGTAACCACCGTCCTGCGTCCGTCCCGTTCCGAAACCGTCTGGTCGTGAAAAGTGAAGCCCCAGGACGACAGGCTGTTCACCATGGTCCGTCCCCTGGCAAACAAGCCGCGAAACCCTTCATCACCCAGCAGCTTTACCTGAATCAAAGAAAGAACAGCGTACTCCTTACGGGTGTCTATCTGCGAAAGCATCCCGGAAGGAACGGCGATAAGGCCCACATTCCGTGTTTTGTTGTCCAGAATATATTGAAAGGCCATATCACCGCAGATGACTTCGGACAGCGCCGTCCGTTTTTGGGTATCCATAGGATTTCGCGCCGGCTCAGTCTCTATCTGCCCAAATCGCGTAAGCGGGCACTCCGGGGGCATTCATGGTAACAATCTGGATGTTAGTATCACTGTCATGATTCTTCCAATGCTGCAAGCCGCTCTTGAACCTGGCATTTCCCAAAACATTCCTGCTTGGAGGATTATCGCCGGTCATTCTCCTCAGACAAACGTAGTTCACCCATCCCTCCACCCCTGCCGTATTATCGGGGTTGATACCGATATATACACCGGCGAGATTATAATCGCCGGCAGCGCCTTTTGTCGTAAAATCGCCGGAAGTCTTAAAGGTGAACCGCTCGGTTACCCATTCGCCGTTAGTATTGTCCAGGATCACCATAGTTGTACCCTTATAGGTTTCGACCCTGCCGCGCGATCCGGTGTAGGGAGCCGCACTGCTGAAACCTGATGTACCGGCGGGCCAGTTTTCATCCCCCGGAATCATCGTAATGGCAATAGGGCGGTTTGCGGTCCCATTGGTTTTATACTGAATCTCAAATTCATACTCCTGGTTTTTTGTAACAGAAAAATTTGAAGTTGCCGCGTCATTCCGGAATGCGGAATTGCCGCCGCCATACAGGACATTCTGCGACTCCAGGGCGCCGGTATCCTGTACAGGGTTTACAAAGATTGCCGTAATGGTAATTTCTTCGTTGGGCATAGTGAGTACCCAGGGGCCGTTGGGGTTGCCGGTTAAAACAGTACCTGTTATATCGGCTGAATTCGCGCCCTGTACTTTCACGACAGGTATAAAATTTTCGCCGGCCGGAGCTGCGGTTATGGTAATCTGCCGGCCCTGGGGCGCCATTTCCGGATTAGGGTTAAGGGCAAAAGTACCGCGGAATTGCGGCGCACATTTGACGTTAATCCGGTTATAGCCTTCCTGTACAAATATTGCCGTAACCGTTACCTGAGCGCCCGCAGGCATAATGAACCGCCGTATATTTGCGGTGGTATAATCAGTCTCTAAAACCGCACCGGTAATTTCAAAGGAACTGAAAACGTAGCCTGTTTGAGCCTCCGCCTCCAGAACAATTTCCGTCCCGGCCTTTGCCGAAATGTTTTCCGGTACGGGAACGCCGGTTCCCGCCTTAACGGTAAAGGACCCGCCCGCCGCCGGCTGGGTAACGGTAATATTGGGATTCAACGTATATCCGGCATACAGTAATTCAAGCATCTTTTCGCCGTACCGCCTTCCCAGCGTCATCATCGACTCACTGGTAAAATGGATACCGTCCCCTGTAGGAAGGTCTGTTGCCTCTATGACATGGAATATACCGGGATAATCCGTTTCCAGGTTTTTAATCCAATAACTGTTACCGGTCCATCCGTTTTTTGACTGCCCCGCTAATAAGGGTATGGAATTCGGTTCAAGGCCGAGGTCTTCCAGCAGCCGGTCATAGATGCGCTTTAAAAGTTTGTCCCAGCCGCCGTAACTGTTGCCGCCGCCGCCTTCTCCCTGATGGATGATGATCCCCTTGATAACGCCGTCTTTCTGCGCCAGCCTCGCCAGCTCTACCATTCGTTTGTAGATATTGCCGTCAGAGTCGTACCGAATGAACAAAGGCGCCTGCCAATGGGACTGCGCCTGCCCGCTCGCCACCAAATCCTTTATCCAGTCATTACCGCCGGTATCCGGTTCCCAGGCATCCAGGCTGGCGCCGCTGATACCAATGGGGATAACGCCGATTTTTATGTTCTCATCGGCAAGGCGTTCCACCAGGTAGCGCCCAAAACCGTCGGCGGGAGTTAAGCCCCTGGAGTCGGTGACCAAAGGCGGTTTAGCGGTATACCATGTTTCTTTCCGCCTCCCATAGGGTTGAGCGCCGGTATCCCAGGTGTTCGCCGTTTCAAAGGCGTTAAAAACCTGGAAACGGGGATTGGTCCAGTCGTATGCGGTTTTACTAAAACCCTGCTGGTTATCTCCCTCAAAATTTGACTGTCCAAAACCAATATAAATATGAAACTTTGGATCACCCGGGGTATCGGGAGCGTCCAGGTCAAATACGGCCGTAACCGTTACCGCCCCTTCGGGCATTTCGAAGGTTGCCGGATTGGCGGTGATATCAGCCGGCGCTGCCCCGGTAACAGTCCATTGCTTGAACCGATAGCCGTCTGAAGGAATTGCGCTTAGGTTAACGACTGTTCCCGCCGCCGCCTCCGTAACAGCCATGCCGTTTGTTGTTGTAACCGTAAAGCTGCCGTGAGCGGTCTGGGTAAGGGTAATGGAATACTTAGCGGCCGGAATCTCTGCCTCCTGCACCGTCACGGTGATTTCATCATATTTGGCGGTATCCGTTGTTGACGCGGCCCGGACGGTCAAGATGGGAGCCGTCTCTGCCGAATCAATCGTCAGTTTATTGGCGTCATCGCCTGTACCAAACGCGGTACCGGCAGCATTATTGCCTACAATACTCCACTCAACCTCCTGGCCGGCGCCATTATAGGCGGAAACCTCCACGGTAAAAGAGCGGGACGCCCCTTTATTAAGGGTAATATTTCCGCCGGTAATGGTAACCCCCGTAACGGCTGCCGGTTTGCTGACGGTTACGGTCTTTGCCAGGGGATTGACCACAAACCGGTAATACCCGGCTTCCCCTAAATTCCACGCCGTCTCTGACCCGGTATCCCCGAGGACAAAGCTCATGAGAACGGGTGTATCGTCATTTATACCTGTACCATCCTCAACCGGCTGGAAACGGTTGGGCTTGGTTTTATTTTCCAGGTTGAACCGGAAAGACCCCGTAGTCAGGAGGCCTTCCCAAAAAAAGGTCCCATCGTCCGCTTGCATCAATTCCTTGGCATTATCGGGAGTTTCCCAATCTTCCCCGTCTTTCCCCAACAGCCACATCTCCGTAACATCCGTCGAGAAATCAGCCTCGGTAAATTCCCAGGCAAGGGGCGTTGTCTGTCCCGCGCCGATATGGACCGCATCGCCCCTCTTCGCCGTCCGGTCCCCCGAGGAAAGGGTAACGGTAACAAGGTAGTATCCCGCTTTTAAAGATTTGCTCCCGCCTAAATCGGACAAAATGGATTCACTATCCGCACCGGTTCCGCCGCTCAGGGGCTTCCAGTTGAACTTTGCCTGGGAAAGGGGTAACCCGCTTGTATTCCTAACCGTTACACTCAACGTACCGGTCCCGGTTTCCGTTGCCTTGAACAGGAGGGGCACGATCGCCTGAGTATTATTCCCTTCAGTTACCTCAATACCCGATACGGTTCCTCCGGCGGCTTCCTCTGTACCCTTGTACGCTTTCAGTACCAGGGTATAGGTTCCCGCATCAAGATCAATCCCGATCAGGGTGGTAATGTCCTTTATCTCCTTAGGCACAGGTTCGCCGTCAACCTGGGGGGTAAACACCAGATCGTAAGAATCGAAAATCAGAGGGGCTGCCGGCAGTAATGTCCGGGCGGCGCTTGCGGACGGAACGGCGCTAAGGTCATCAACGCCGAGTTGTATGGTTACGGCGCCCTTTCCCACAGGAAGCGGGAGGGGTCCCTCCGCGGTCTCCACAACCGGAGCGCAGGCAGCCAGGGCCAAAACCCCCGCAAGGGCGAGCGCAGCGGAACCCGAATACCGGGACGCGGCAAAAATCTTCACCTTTTTCATAGTTTTCTCCTTACTAATAAGGACTTAAAAGCGCCTAAAAGTATTAAAAGTGTCTAACACGATACTTTGCGGATCACCGCTAAAAACTTACTCAAAATAAACGGTATCCACGATCACCGATCCGCTTACCGGTTTGATTCTAATCGTGGCCAATGAACCGGAAACGGCTTCGCGGCATTTTTGCCGGTAATAGCCCGTTCCGTCCCGGACAGGAACAATGCCCGCCGACATGCCGTTGACAAAAATTTCAATGACGCTGTTACAGGCGCAGGGCGCAAGCAGCGCGCTTACGGTAAACGCGCCGCCTCCAGAATTCCTCACCGTATAATCCGCCCATTCTCCGGCGGTCAGCAGAAGGTTATAGCTCTGCCATGGGTTGTCTTCCCGCGTTTCCCCGTCCTTGCGGCTTTTGGGGATAAAACGCATGTGATCGCCTTTCCGGTAGCTTGTATCATTTTCGCCGGCAAAGACCCCGCTAAATGATTTGCCGGCGCCGGGCATTGTGTCATACGCCAGCGCGGGGACATGACAGGTCCTTTCGCGCAGGATTTGTTTTGTCACAAGCCCGTTATACACGCAGTTTTCTGTTTTCATATTGCGCAAATACTCGTCGAATATTTTTTGCGCCGCCTCAAAGCCGGGATGCTGTCCACGGTTTATGTAGTCCAGAATCAAATGATAATTTTCGGGTTTATTGATCGAATACGGCGAATTAACGGTATCCAGTTTCTTCCATGTCCAAAAATTCCATGAAATATCCTGCTGGTCCAGCATAAAAAACATGGCCGTAAACCATTCAACCGTGTTTTCGCCCGATTCCCCAACCCATAAAGGAACGTTCAGCCGTTTGCCGGCATCAATATACCCGGCAAGCAGGGAGAGTTCGGGAGGATTCCAGTAGTAGTGAAAATGAATACACATGTTTTCGTCATACCGGTGGTCGAAAATTTCAAGCCTGGTCGCCCAATGGTGCCCCTCAAGGGAAAACAAATGTTTTTTGTCGATCTTGCGTATCTCCCTGATACAATCGGTATAGAATTTACTAAGGGACCCCGTAAAATGATCCACATTGCCCATATCCTTGGGTGTGCGTACCGGTTCATTGAGTAAATCGTAGCCTCCGACAATGGTCCGGTCCTTATACCGTTTTGCTATCTCAATCCACAGGGCGACGCCTTTGTCATAACTGTCCTGGTCCATGAACAGCCGGGGCATATTGTCGATGGAATCGTCGATGTTCTGGCCGGTCTGCCCTCCGGGAGCGCCGTGTAAATCCAAAAATGCGTACAGCCTGTATTTCTCGCAAAGGTCAAGACACCGGTCGATCCGGCGGAAGCCTTCTTCTATAAAGTGTATGCCCGGCCCTTCCTTCATCACCCTCCGCCAGTTTATGGGGAGCCTCACCGAATTAAACCCTTCGCCGGCAATTGCCTTTATGTCATATTCGGTTATGTACTCATCATAAAACCGTTCCCAGAACTGGTCCGCGTATTCCGCGCCGGTCATCTCGGCGATCACCGCTTCTATCCGCCTGGGCCTGTCCGCCCGGCTGCCTTCAAAGCGCCACATATATCCTTCCGGAAGCAGCCAATTGCCAAGCCCAACGCCTCTTAACACAATTTTTTCGCCCTCACCGTTTACAAAATCCCTGCCGCGCGTTTCAAGGAATCCCTTTACCAGGGAATTTTCATAGAGCGCCATATAATCCTCCTTTTGACCTTTCTGATTGCCGCGCAAGCGGCTTCGTCCACACCGTTCACCTGAAGTATTTCTAATTGAGGCTCTCCAAGTAAGCGTCAAGTTGTTTCTGAATTTCCTGTTTAACTTTTTCAATGCCGGCGACCCTCATCGCCTGCCGATAATTGGCAAGACCGGTACGCACGTCTACAAAGCCCAAACTCAAAGGCCCGAAAAGCTCGCGGTGGGCGTTATTTACCGTCATGCTTGTTATATCCGTGGGGTCCCGTTCCAGGACAAAAGCCTGGAATTTCTGGGCCCCTTCGCCGTCCTTGATTATCGTGTCGTAGTACGCTTTTTGCCGGGTTATTTCCGGGGGAGCGCCCAACTGCGGGAGATCAAACTGGGGGGTCTTTATACTCCAGAGCGTAGGAAAGTCGTATACCGTTTCGCCGTTTGAGTCAAAAATACGTTCATACTGTTTCTCGCCGTCTTGTTCCGCAATACGGTAGCTTCTTCCCTCGATGCCGTAGTATATGGCCCTCCACAGTTCCTCGTCATTAGTGGCGAGATCCCAGAACATCAGCGCCCGTTCCGGGTTTCGTGAAGTGTTGGGTATGGCCAAAGCGTTGTTGGTAAAAGTCCCATAGGCAACATTCCTGTTCATGTTCAGAAAGCGGATGCCCAGATGCGGATACTTTATGGACCAGTCCCGGTAATGATCAAAACCTCCGAAATTTATGGCGATTAAGCCCTGTTCCCACCGGTTATGGGCGGGATCGGAGAGGGCTGTCTTGGACCAGGCGTCTATATGGTTAAGACGCTCAATCAGCCCCAGAAATTCGGGGATAGAGGGATGATCGGCCCAGAACAAAACCTGGGGGTTCTCCGCGCGGGGATCGAACCACCACAAAGCCCCGATAGTGTCATTGCTATATAAGCCCTGGTTTTCCATCCACAGGCGCATTAACGAAGCGTTACCCTCGTTACCGGCATGAATACCGGTAACCCCGGGATTGTACGCTTTTACAATTCGAATATACCGTTCCAAATCGTCGAAATTTTCCATTTTACCGTCCCAGCCGGGAAGATTAAGACCCGCTTCCCGGTAGAGAAGCCCTGAGACGGTATAGGTTTTTTCCAGGCTGGGGACCGCGTAAAGGCGCCCGTTAAAGGTGGCCTGCCGGAGGGCCGTTGGAGACTGCCGGGCATAGTTCACCGGCGCGTAGGCGGGAAACAAGTCGTCAAGGGGCATAAAAGCGCCCCTGGTAGCCAGGCTCGAAAGACCCAGCCAGGAGGCGGCATAACACATGTCGAAGACTTCGCCGGAAGAAAACAGCAGTTCGTACTTGCCTTGCGCGAGATCCCCCCAGTCAATGTACAGGTACTTCAACGTGGTATTCGGCAGTTTTTCCGCAAGAATCCTGTTGGCATACGCCTCCATCTCGGGAGAATTGGGCTGCGGCCCGCCAATGATATAACAGGTCAATTCCACCTGACGGGACGGATCCGCCCCGGCTCCTCCCGCAACGCCTTTTTTTTCACAAGCCCCCAGAACAAAACCCAGAACAAGGACAAGGATCGCCGGCCCAAAAAGATAACCGTTTTTCTTCATTATATAACCCCTCTATAAGGCGGCACTATCGCCGCCGGTGTTTTCCGGTCAGCCTTTTACTGAACCGATGGTTACCCCTGAGACAAAATACCTCTGCACAAAGGGGTAGACGAGAATGATAGGCCCGGTAACAATCAGCGCCATGGCCATCCGCATGGTAAACGTGGGAACAGAGTCGAGCGGGATACCCGCCCTTTGAGACAATAAATTGAACGCCTGCGTCCGCATCAGCGTATCGTAGAGCACATACTGAAGGGGGTACTTGGAAGGAGAACTGATGTACAGCATCGCGGCCCACCAGTCGTTCCAGTAACCTATGGACTTAAAAAGCCCTATGGTGGCAATCCCGCTCGTAAGCAGAGGCAGGATGATGCGGAGGTATATTCTGAATTCCCCCGCGCCGTCTATCTTTGCCGATTCGATCAGGGCATGGGGAATGGCCTTGATAAAACTCCGCAGTATCAGTATGTCGAATACACTTAACAGCCCCGGAAGAATCAGGGCAAGGTACGAATCCTTTAAACCCAGGTAGCGGATAAAAAAGATATACGTAGCAACCAGTCCGCCTGAGAAAAGCGTGGTAAAATAAAAGTAGAAAGCGATTGTTTTCCGTGGCTTGTAGGACTCGCGGCTTAACACATAGGCGGTCATACTGGTCAAAAAGAGGGAAACAACGGTCCCTACCGCGGTTATAAGGATAGTGTTCCGGTAACCGGTAAGGATTAGTTCGGGATTTTGGAACACCATCCTGTAAGCGTCCAGGGTCGGGTTTCTGGGCAGCAGGCTGAACCCGTACAGGGTTACATCCCTTTCCGAAGAAAAAGAACCTGAAATCAGAAGGATAAAGGGCAGGAGGCATATCACGGCAAAGCCCGTAATTATCAGAAAACAAAAGATATAAAATGTTTTGGTTGATCTAGAAGAGCGCATAGTCGGGCTCCACTTTTCTGACGATCCGGTTGATCGTTACGATAAACACGAAGCATACCACGGACTGATACACCGACGCCGCCGCGGTCATGCCAAGGCTTGGATTGGTCATAAGGGAGCGGAACACATAGGTATCGATAATTTCGGTAACGGGAAAAAGCTGGCCGTTGTTTCCCACAAGCTGATAAAACATCTCGAAGTTCCCCCGGAGTATGTTCCCAAGGTTCAGGAGCAGCATGATGATGATCGTCGGCTTTATCGAAGGCAGCGTGATATACCAGATCTTTTGGAATTTATTGGCCCCGTCTATGTCCGCCGCTTCGTAACATTCCTGGTCAATGGCCATGATGGAGGCAATATAAATAATTGACGCCCAGCCGCACCACTTCCAGGCGTTAAAGACCGGAATGATAAAATACCAGGCCCTGGGCATCTGGTAAATATTTACCGGATCAAACCCCATGGTTTTGAGCAGGTTGTTCAGCGCCCCGATGTCATAACTAAAGATGTTGTACGCGAAGACCCCTACCAGAACCCAGGAAATAAAATGAGGGAGGAACGACACGGATTGACAGAATCTTTTGTATGCTTTTCCAAAAGATCCGCCGGGAAATTCCGCGATGGCTAAGGCCAGCAGTATCGCTATTGTGTGGCCTGAAACGATGTTTATTAAATTGAAAACAATGGTATTGCGGGTAATGCGCCAGCCGATCCCGGACACAAAAAGAAAGCGGAAATTGTCAAACCCGTTCCAGGGGCTGCCAAATATACCCAGGTCATACCTAAAGTTCTTAAACGCAAGGACTATACCCGCCATGGGTAGATAGCACATGATAAAAATAAAGATAACTGCGGGGGCGACCATTACATGGAGCTGGCCGTTTTGGGCCAAATCGCGGCCTAGTCCATGCTTTTTTAGCTGCATACATTCCTCCTTAACTGCGTCATAACAGCATTATCCGGAAACTTCACTTTCCGGATAATGCTGTTACTTAAAAATAACGTAATCAAAATTAAGCCTGGTATAAGCCCAGTTACCCGTATCCGCCTTGAACATGATCGACGCACCCGCAGGTATCGTAACGGTGTCGAATTCCTTGATCATGTAGGAATCGCCCCAGCCCCGGCCTCCATGCTGTAGATTTATGGCGGACTGTACCAGTTGGCCGTTCACATATAAACTGACCCGCTGGTTATTGTCCCACTCGTTTTTACTCCGGTTTGAGTACCACAACTGGTACACCAGTGCGAAGCCGTTGGAGGCGGGGCAGTTTTCAAAGGTGATGGTGGTAGTGTCATTCAACTGATCCTGGTAGGTCCACATTCCCGCCAACATGCCGTCAGACCAGGCCCAGGGATCGCTGACCAGTGCCACGTTGCTGCCAAATACCGCGTCCCTGCCCCTCTTTACCGCAGCGCTGTTGTAGCCGTTTACGCCGGAAGGAGGTATGGCCGGCGTAGTCTGACGGCTTCCCGACGGGTTCCAGAGTTCCTGGAATTTCGCGGATGCCAGGGGGTATCCTACCGTATCGTAGAGGGAGTGGGAGACGTCGCCGAACATAAAATAGACATGCCAGGCGACATCATTGGCGTTGATCCATTCGTACATCTTCTCGATAAAGTAGGGGTTGTCGTAGCCGGAATTCCGGTTATCCCTCCACAGGCCCCATTCCGCTATGACAAGGGGTTTATTGTGCTGTTTGGCAAAAGCGGCAAACCAGTTGGGGTTGCCCCATTTTCCCATCATTTGGTTCCAAGCCTGCGCCTGAATAGTACGCCGGGAAGCCTCATTAGCAACAGAAGTAGAATCAGTATTATGATAGTCGTCCTGGTTGTAAGCGTTCATCCAGTAGTCGTACTGGTCAAAGGCAATATAATCGACATGTTCGTCTCCCGGATAACAGCGGGCCAGATATGCCGGGTCTGAATCGGTAGCCGGGTTCCAGCAGAATTCAAAATTCGTGCCTTCGATGGCCTTGAGGGTCTTGGCGAACTCGTTAAAGGCCTTACCGTAGTTTATCTGTTTTTCCTCTTTTATCGCCTCCGTACTGCCTACGCTGATAGAATAGACATACCAGCTTCCCGACATTTCATGCCCAAAACGGATTATCGTATCCCCCAGGCCCAGATCTTTGAGTTTTTCGCCGAGCTGTCTATAGTAGGTATTGTAATTACCCGCGGCGGCCTCCTGGTAGTTTGTGCGGGCCTTCTCCATCATCGCGCCGTCATAACCGCCCGCAAGGCCATTTTTCGGAAAGGGCGATACCGCCAGAACCAGCCTCTTGTCCGGGTTTGCCGCTTTCCAGGCGGACCAGTATTGCGGGTTATAGTCGCTCCACCATTCGCCGGTATAGCTTTGCCAGTAGTCGTAGCCCAAAAAATCCTCGGCGTATTTAATATCCCGCCCGGCCCATTCCTCAAAGAAATCGACCCCGGAGGAGTTACGATCATACACGTACACCCCAAGCCTTTCGTAGGGTTCGCCGGCGGGCGGCGGCGTGTCCGGTGGTTCCGGCGTATCCGGGGACGGCTCCACGGTAAAGGCAATGGGATTCTCAGGCGACCACGGCGCGCCGTCCGCGGTTGTGGCGTACACCGTTACCGAGTGGCCGCCCAGTCTGAGCCAGGAACCGGGCTTGGATTCCAAGGTTATCGACGCTCCTGCCTGCCCTACCCCTGTAAGGATTTCGCCGTCCAGTATCCATACATAAGAAGTAAAATCGCCGCCCGATACGCTGATGGTCAGGGAACCGTTGCTTCTTGAGATACTTGCCGGAACCGGTCCGGTAACTACCAGGGTATTCCCTAATTCGGAAGGCTCAAGGGTAATGGCAATGCTTCCCTTATCCGTAACGGTTACCGCCGTAACCGTTACGGTCTGTGCCAGGGGATTAACCGCAAAGCGGTAATACCCGGCTTCCAAACTCCACGCCGCCTCCGGTCCGGTATCCCCGGAGGTAAAGCTCATTAAAACGGGCGTATCCAATTCTATAGCCGCGCCGTCAACGGCCGGCTGGAAATGGCCGGGATTGGTTTCATCGTTCAGGTCGAACCGGAAAGATCCCGTGGTCAGGCTGCCTTGCCAAACAAAGGTCCCGTCGGCCTGTTCGTCCAGTTTATTGCCCTCACCGGGAGTTCCCCACGTTGATCCGTTTTTCTCCACAAGCCACATCCGCGTAACATCCGTAAAGAAATCGTCCGCGTCAAAATCCCATTCAAGGAGCGTTGTCTGTCCCGCGCCGATGTGGGACGCATCGCTCCTCTTCGCCGTCCGGTCCCCCGCGGAGAGGGTAACGGTAACAAGGTAGTATCCCGCCTGTAAAGATTTGCTCCCGCTTAAACCGGAGCCGGACACGGTGAGAGATTCGCTCCCCGCTGTAGTTCCGCCGCTCAGGGGCATCCAGTTGAACGCTGCCTGGGAAAGAGTTAACCCGCTTGTATTCGTAACCGTTACGCCCAGCGTGCCGGTCCCGGTTTCCGTTGTCGTGAACAGCAGGGGTACAACCGCCTGTGTATCTTTCCCCTCAGTTACCACAACACCGGACGCGGTTCCTTCGGCGGCCACTTCTGTACCACTGTACGCCTTCAGGTCCAGGGTATAGGTTCCCGGGTAAAGTTCAATCCCGGTCAGGCCGGTAATGCCGTTTCTCGTCACGGGTTCGCCGCCGCCCTGGGGAGTAAACGTCAGATCGTAAGAACCGAAAAACAGCGGGGCTGCCGGCAGCAGGGTCCGTGCGGCCCTTGCGAACGGAACAGTACCGGTGTCATCAACGCCGAGTTGTATGTTCACTATGCCCTTGCCCGGGGGAGGCGGGAGGGGTCCCTCCGCCGGCCCCGCAACCGGGGCGCAGGCGGCAAGGGCCAAGGCCAGAACCGCCGCAACGGCAAGGGCCGCGGGAATCACATGCCGGGATGCGGCAAAACCCTTCACTTTATTCATAGTTTTCTCCTTTCGCCGGGACCCGGCCAACGCCGGCGGCCCCGCGTACCTATCAAAGTTGCAGCCCCTTACGGCTTTTGCGGTTAAAGTGATTTTCCCGCTTTTCTTTTTCAATTAAAGAAAAATTAACCACGAACCACAGGAACTTTTGTTCGTGCCGTCCGTGGTTAAAAATTCCACTCAGGCCACCGCTGTTTCCATAGCTTATGGTACAGTTGCGATGCCGCCAAAATTCGAGCCACCTGTTATGCCCCAATGATTTATACAATGCTGATCCCAATTATTTTGAGCGTCATTAAAATATTGGGGAATACCATTATCATCAAGAAAAGAGTCATGTGTTGCATCGTTTGGATAATTAGTCTCATAGAGAGGATAATCACCGAAATCCGCTTCTTTCAGCATGTTTTCTGTGGAACCCTCCGCATAAAGCCATGCTCTATTGATGTAAATTTCTTTGTCGCTTTTTTTGCCGTTACCGTTGGTTCTTCCGGAATCCTCGAACCTGAAGCAATACCAAGCGTCTGCGGGAGCAGTAAAGGTTCTCTCGGAAATCGTCCATGTCTGGGGGTTTTCATGCTCTTTATACTCTATATAAGGGGTGATCGGCCAACTGCCATCGCCTTTATACCGCCAGCCATAGGTTACCGCAAAATTGCCACCTGCATACGTTGAGCCAAACTTGTATTCGGCGCCCAGAGTATATGAAACACCTTGTGTAAGGAATACGGTCTGTCCGGCCCTATTATAACTTGTATTCTGCCAAATACGCAGAGCTTTTCCGTTATCCCACTTGGCGTAGGCGGTGATGTCCCCGCTCACGGTGATAGGGAATTCTATCGGATACCTCAGCGTGGTATCGGTGAACCAGCCGCCAAAGATAAGGGCATAGGCCGGGTCGGTCTCGGACTCTTTGGCCATCTCCGTTACGTCAGGCGCGGTAACTTGACTACCCGCCGTTACCGTCACGGGAACCGGGCCGCCGGTTCCGCCCATGGCGTTAAACGTTACGGTGTAGACACGCTCGAATTCCGCCGTAACCGTTACGGTTCCCGCGGGCATATCGAATGTCACCGGATTGGCGGTATCATCATCCAGCGTTACCCCGGTAACAGCCCATTCCTTGAACCGATAGCCGGTATCAGGAGTCGCGGTTAGGGTAATGGTTGTTTCTTCCGCCGCTTCCGTAACGTCCGTTCCGTCTGCGGTAACCGTAAAACTGCCGCCCGCGACCTGGGTAGCGGTAATGGCATATTCGGCGGCGGCCAAACTGGTAACGGTTACGGTCTTTGCCAGGGGATTGACCGCAAAGCGGTAATTCCCGGCCGCCAAACTCCACGCCGTCTCCGTCCCGGTATCCCCGGAGGCAAAGGTCATAGAAGCGGGCGTACTAGGGGTTATAGCCGTCCCATCAACCGCTGGCTGGAAATAATCGGGACTGCTTTCATCGTTCAGGTCGAACCGGAAAGACCCCGTGGTCAGGCTGCCTTGCCAAACAAAGGTCCCGGCGGCCTGTTCCTCCAGTTTATTGCCGCTATTGGGAATTCCCCACGTTGATCCGTTTTTCTCCACAAGCCACATCGCCGTAACATCCGTCGAGAAGTCGCCCGCGATAAAATCCCAGGTAAGGGGCGTTGTCTGTCCCGCGCCGATGTGGGCCGCGTCGCTCCTCTTCGCCGTCCGGTCCCCCGCGGAGAGGGTAACGGTAACAAGGTAGTATCC
>JAIRSL010000080.1 GCA_031255475.1 Treponema sp. | reverse complement strand
CCCGGCCTGTACCACTTTTCCCGCCAGTGCCTGAACACCGTCCCTAAAGGCGATGACCGGCATATTATAGGCCACGCCGTCCCGCTTCCCTTTATTAATTACCAGCGCGGAAAACAAATTGTCCGGGTCCCTGCCTATGATTTCCGCCGGAATATGCCGGTAACCGATGGTTTCGGAAAAGCCGAGCTGTTCCCGTAGCCGGTTGTTTTCCTGGCGTATTTCCGCGGCGCTCCGCTCAAGCTGCTCGTACCTGGTCATACGGCCGGCGAGTTCCGCATATTCCCGCCGCAGAACGGCCAGTTCCCGGATGGCAAGAACGGTCCGGGACACAAAGGAGGAAGCCCCATGGATTCCTCCCCGGACGCCCGAAAAAAAGGAGAGCCCCATGTCACGGAAATTGACGACAAAACTACGGGTGGAAAAAAAGAGAATCGAAAACGAAACGAACGCCAGGACCGCGAAGATCACGGTACCGGTATTCATCCGGCTTTTCTGTTTCCGCTCTCCATCGGTCCGCATGGTCCTATCCGTTCAGGTTATCGTAGATGCTGCGGGTATTATCGAACCCTCTGGCGTTTTCAAAGTATTTTCCCGCCCCCAGAGCGACGCAGTCCAGGGGCCGTTCGGCAAGAATAACCGGGACCCCGGTTTCTTTGGAGATGAGCTTGGGCAGCCCTTTAAGGAGGGAACCGCCCCCGGTCATGACTATGCCGCGCTCCACAATATCCGCAGCCAACTCCGGAGGGGTCTGTCCCAGGGTCGTCTTGATTTCATCTATGATCTGGGTAATGGGGTCTTTAAGGGCTTCCCGTACTTCCACGGAATCGATCTCCAGCCTGCGGGGAAGCCCGGTAATGGCGTCGGTCCCCTTGATCTCCACCTTTTCAATGGTCTTGTCCGGCGAGGCGTTGCCTATTTCGATTTTAAGCCGCTCGGCGGTCTGCTCCCCTATGATAAGGTTATGGGCGTTTCGTACATGCTTGATGATGGATTCGTCGAATTCATCGCCGCCCAGACGTATGGCGTTAGTGACCACCATGCCCCCCAGGGAAATGACGGAAATCTCCGTAGTTCCCCCGCCTATGTCGCAGATCATGTGTCCCGCGGGCTCAAAGATGGGAATGTCCGCGCCTATGGCCGCGGCCAGGCTTTCTTCAATCACCATCACTTCACGGGCACCGGCTTTATAGGCGCTTTCTTCCACCGCCCGTTTCTCCACTTCCGTGATGCACGAGGGAATCCCGATGACCATGCGGGGTTTGACGAACCGGTACCGGGGCAGCACCTTGGAAATAAAATAGCGGATCATCTTTTCCGTGGATTCCAAGTCCGCGATAACCCCGTCCCTCATGGGCCGTATGGCAATAATATTCGCCGGGGTTTTCCAGAGCATACGCTTTGCCTCGGCTCCGACCGCCATAACTTTCTTGGTTCCCCGTTCAACGGCGACTACCGACGGCTCGTTGATGACGATTCCTTTTCCGCGTATATAGATAAGGGTATTACAGGTTCCCAAATCAATGCCAATATCCGATGAATTCCTTCCGAACATACGTCCTCCCTGCGTCTTAAGCCTTTTGATTATTTACATATTAAGCCGGGTCCGAGCCGGTCCGTGAGTAGGATCGATCCGCACTGCCCGCCGCCATTCCGCCCGCGCCCTGGTAGAGTCCCCGCCGCCGGCATATAATTCCCCCAACTGAAAGTGAGCTTCGGCGTTTTCGCCGCCTTCTTCCAGAATGGCAAGGTACTGAGCCTCGGCGCCGGACACATCCCCGGACTTCCCGTAGATTTCCCCTAAAAGAAGCCTGGCGGCCACCAGGATGTTGGAATCCCTGGAGGTCTCCACACAACGGATCAAATAGGCCCGCGCCGTATCCGCTTCTTCCAACGCCAAATAGGAACGGGCAATGGACAACAGCAACAAGTCCGAAGGCGCCCGGTTTTGCGTGACCTCCCCGCTTTCAGCCCGGTCTTCCACCCCGGGATCCAGGGCCAGGGAAAAGGCGGCTACACTGTTCCGGTAATCCTGGATGGCGGCATAGGCAAGGCCCAAATATTCGGGCAAATCGCCGGCCGGGTAATTCCCGGTCCGCGCCGCTTCAAGAAACGTAACCGCCATATCCGCATAGGCCGCGCCCTTGTAATAGTAGGCTTTGCCCAATACATAGTGTACCCGCAGATCCCCCGGCCCTTCCTTACACAAGAGCGCTTTCCTGAGAGACCAGATACATGCGTCAATATAAGTCTGAGTATCGTAACTGTTTATTTGCGCCACCGCAAGCTGATAAGCCGAAAACCCGTGAAGGGTAAGGAGAAAATAATCCATGGGTTTTGTTTCAAGCCGTGCCATGCTTATTTCAAATACTTCTTCAAAGGAACCTTCTTCCCATAACCGGGTCAAGTCCTTTCTTTCGTTCCCCAGTCTGTTTCTCCAGCCAATAAAAACGATCATTCCCGATGAAATCAGGATGCCGATCAAAACCACCGCCGTGACGGCATGAATGGTTTGCTTTCTGTGCACCCGAATGCCGTACTCAGATCGTATTTTTTCCTTTAACATGCTTTAAAAGATATACTATGTTTTTTCATAAAAAGTCAACGTAATGATTCCCCATAAGGCCAATTTACCATTAGAACACCGCGAGATACGGGTGGTTTCGGACTTCGGTGGCTTTCCGGTCTGGAACGCCGGAAAGATTTGAAGCCGGTCATCCAATATCGGAGGTATGGGACGGTAACGGGGAAGACGGGACACGGGTAAGCCGGGGTCACGCGCCGGAAAGACATATTATCTGAGGCTGTTCCAAAACTAATTGACTGTGCGCTAACGCGCACGGTTTTGGACCAGGCTCATCTCTGTTTGTATTCGCGCTATCGGAGACATTGCCCTTCACGGTACTATGGCCTCTGCTTCCTTCACTTCATCTATACATTACCGCATGGGTGTCAGCCGCCGGGAGT
>JAIRSL010000316.1 GCA_031255475.1 Treponema sp. | reverse complement strand
ACCACGGCCGGCGCTGGGAAATAGAACAGATCGTCCAGCACTACGAATACGGGTATATGCCGGATTACGGCGACAGGCTTACGGTAACCTGGGAGCAGACTTCCGCCACCGCGCTGCGGATTAACCTGAGCTACGATGCCGGCGGCGTTGCAGGTGTTAAAACCGCTAATTTCTCAATAACCGGGACAATTCCTAGCGGAACACCGCCAGCCGGAGGCTTCCCCGCTATTATCAACTGCGGATCAGGAGGTGTTGTCGGCTGGGCAGGTCCCCGGGGCAGCGGGTATGCCGGGATCGGCTTTAACGTGGACAATGCCGCCGCTGAAAACACTCATACCGGAGTGGTCACCGATCTTTTTGGGTATGACTACGACAACGACCCCAACGCCCCAAGCATCTTTATGGCCTATGCCTGGACCGCAGGGAGGATCATGGATGCCCTGGAGACGGAAATAGAGGGCAACCTGCCTTTTGACGGCGCCATCAATGTCAATAAACTGCTTGTTACCGGTATGTCCCGCTGGGGCAAGGGAGCCGAAGTCTGCGCCGCCTTTGCCAAGAGCAAGAAGGGAACACAGATTCAGGTCTGCGATATTGGTTCGGCGGGATCCGGCGGTCCTGCCATTGAACGATTTATATCCCCCCTTGGGCTTCACGAGGAATACTCGGTTACTACCACGGCGACCTCCAACAATATTCCCGGCAGGATCCAATATATGCAGTTCATTGGCGGGAATCAGGGGAATACGCTGGTTCCCGGAATTTCAGGAAGCGGAACGTTCTTTATCGACAGCGGAACCGATACCAGCCGGCCGCCCTACGGTCCCGACTATGGTCCTCTAAATTCTGAGTTGCAAACGGCTTCAGGTGGTTATCCTCTGGTAGTGCGGGCAATAACCCCGGCTAAATACAAGGAATTATCCGCAGATCCGGCGACAAAAGATACGGTCTTTATCTACGACCCCTGGCCGTATGAGGGAATAACCGGCGTCAATTACTGGCACGGACAGGAAACCCTGGCCCAGTTGATTCGCGGTTCGCGCAGTTGGTTTAACGGTCGGTTCAAGCAATTCAGGGATACCCATTACGGCCTCAGGGTCGATGATGTAGGCGGCTTACCCCTCCGGACGCCCGATGGTTTCCTCTCGACGATTCCCTATGATCAGCACTTCCTCCTTGCTCTGATAGCTCCCCGGGCCGTTATTATTCATGACGGGTTCAGAACCGTACGGAACAACCCGGAAGGCTGTTTCCTCCACCACCTTGCGGTGGACGAGGTGTACAAGTTCCTGGAAGAACAGGGGGTTAAGCCTGCTTTCGCCGATGAAACAGGATTTGATTCTGCCGCCAAACTCAGCGACTTTAACGCCATTAAATACTATTTTATTCCCCACGAGCAGCCTGAGTATGAATTGCAGGATACCTTTGACATGGCGAATGTGTATTTTGGCTACAAGGCAAAGACAGAGATTTCCCAATACCAGGAGCGGTTCCGGGATCCGCCATATCCGATTGAGGATCCCCGGAGCAAGCACGATTACCAGAAACTGAACTGGGCGCGGCCCGGCGCAACGCCGCTTTCCGAGCGGGTAGCCGGTGTTCCTGATTTTCCGTACGAAAAGTACAAGCTTACCAAATGGGCGGATCAGACAGATTAACTGCCGATATTTTTTGGTTAGAGTCCTGGCAGCCTGTTACGGATTAACGGGCATGTTTTCAGAGTTTGCAAGGTATAAATGTTCATATTATGAATAGTTATGCGTGAAGCGCAGCAAACTCCCGGCCGGCCATACTTCGGTAAGGCCGGTTTTTTAATGGGCAGAACTTCGAGTTTTGTTCAACGATCAACAACCTCGCCCTAAAGTTCCCCCGCGAACTGGCGAGCGGGGTTTTGGGTATGAAACCCTTCGCTGCGAATCAAAATGCGCAAGGGATAGAAGCGGAAATCCCGCAAGCCCCCGCAGGGGGCTGAGGAATTGGAGCGGATAGCCCGGTCGCCGCGTAGCGGCGATGCGCCCAATATAAACCTGATATCCGGTCTAATCGTAAGGAGGAATCTGTGAAAAAAATTATTGTTATATCAGCGTTTCTATGTGTGATAATCGGCCTGCCGGCCCGGGCCCAATCCTGGACGGATAACTTCAGGCTGAACGCCTGGGGAAGGGGGGTGGTAAGCCCTATCGCGTTTTCCGGCGGGGATTCATCGGTATCCGCCGCTACCACTACATCGGGGAATTATCCGCAGGTAGGTTTCAGCGTTGCGGGGACCGCGCCGGGTAAGAAGATAGGGTTTCTTGTGGACGCCTATTGGGACGGCGGTATACCGGGGGTAGGAGACAATGCCAAGGTGTGGGTACAGCCTTTCGGTTTTATCAAACTGACCGCCGGCAGGTTTATCGAAGACGATCTGCGGGGAAGCGTTGGAAATACCGAATTTGCTTCCTGGCTTCTGCCTGCCGGCGGCAAAGACGAAGACGCCATCTTTACCCGCTTTCAGGCAAAGCTCGGGGCTCATGTCAAGCTGGAACCCCTTTATTGGCTGGATTCCCCCTGGAAGGGCCTCATGATTGAGGGCGCTTTTGGTTCAAGCGTTGCTCCCGCAGGTTCAAACAACGGCGATACCAGGGCCAACAGAAATATTATCGGCCTTGATGCGGCGGATATATACAAGGGAATGCAGATCGGTCTTGGGTATAAAATCTCCAATATAGGTTTGGTCCGGTTTCAGTTTATCGGCAATAACCGTACCCGGCTGGAACCTGACTACACCAATAACGGGTATCCAAGAGGCCAAAGCGTTTTTGACGGGCTTTCCAAGAACAGCGATGCCGATGTTATTGAAGCGGCCTTCCGGTTTTCGGGTATTGAGGGCCTTAATGCGGACGCGGGGGTAAAGATTCCCTTTGAATATAAAACAGATACCCAGTTTATTGAATATCCCGCCCTGCCGCCGAACGGAGAGAAAGAGACGGCTGACCTGGACGAAAGAACCGTTAAAAGGCCCGTAGTTATTGCCATGGGAATCAGTTGGACTCCTTCTTTCCTGGAATCCCTCAATGTAGTCGTTCTTTTTGACGTATCCTTCGGCGGACGGATTGAGGAAACAGGACACCACTTGCTGAAATTCGGCGCCAATGCCGGTACGTGGATCATGCCGTCATATAAAATAACGGAGAACCTAAAGGCCGGCGTTGATTTTGGAATGTACATCCATAAGAAGGACGAATGGCAGCAGCCCATAGGCAGGCCGAGAACAGATATACTGTCCGACAGTAATTATACCGATATTGGTATAGGCATTTGGGTGGAACTGGCTCTGGGCGGCGGAAGGATACGGACAGGGCCCATGATCATGCTCCCCGGCACGGAGCGGTATATGTGGGTCGAGGGCAATTCTCTGGGGTATGAATTCAGGCCCGCTTTCACCAGGGAGCCGGTTATATCCCTGCCCATTTCGTTTACCTATAACTTTTGACCTTTTGCGCAAGGAGGCAGCATGAAAAAGCATTGCGCGGTAATTCAGGGATTTTTTTTCATATCCCTGACAATACTGTTAAGCGCCTGCGGGCAGGCCCTATCCCCGGAACTGGAAAAGATAGATGTTGTTTATACGGTAAACATACGCGCTTCGGAACACGGATCCATTACCGCTATTCCCGAACAGGGTATTGAAGGCGCCGAAATAAAATTCAGCGTCAATCCCGAACCGGGGTATAAACTCAAGGTATTTCAGGTCCATAACCAGAGCGTCAGCATTGCCGGCGGCGCGAATCAAACCAACGTAAATCAAAATGTCCAGTCGATTTATTATCACGCCATACCCCGGGGGGGCATTTATGTAACCGCCGAATTTGCCTCTCTTGAAGGGCAGGAACGGTCGGTTTCCCTGAAATCCGGAGAGCACGGAACGCTTATCGCCGTTCCGACATCGGGTCCCGCCGGTACAAAGGTCAGGATCTACAACCATATTGATCCGGGATATTCTTTTAAAAACGGTTATCCCCGGTTGAGCGGAGCTTCCTGGACAAACGGCAAGGAAGGGTATGAATTTACCATCGGCGGTGAGAATGTTGAACTGAGCGCGGAATTCGAAAAGCCTGACGGCGTGGAGGCGGTATTGGCAGGCGCCCGGAACGCCATAGCCTCGGAAGAATACGATACTGCCTTCAGCTTTTACGAAATCGCTTACCAGGCGGATAAGCAAAACCCGGAGGCCGTGTTTTATTCAACCCTGGGAAAACTTCTTTCCATCGGCACAAATTCCAAGGTCCGCGTCCTGCTGCGAAAAACAGGAATGCTGACTACCGTGCCGGGAATCATCAATGACTGGCTCAATTTTGAGACCGGCAGGAGTATAAACTGGCTTACGGAGTATACCGATGATAACGGGGACACATACAAACTCCCCCGGCTGCACCCGGTAGACGGAAATATTTTTCCCTCAGGTTTTCTGAATTACGATATTTATAAAGATAACATCGGAAGGCGGATGGTTTTTGATGTTCTCCTCTTCTGGAACATGATTGGGAATAATCCCGCCGGTTTTAACGATTTCCTTGACGATGTCTTAAAGTATATTTTCGGCAACGACTTTGAAGAAGCCTGTTCCCGCGCCGCGTCCTGGCCCGGAGAAGCAGCGGACGCCCCGGTTGAGCTGCTGCCGGCCATAAAAGCGAAGTTTAACTTGGACGCGGTTTACGGCAGCGGGGATACCATGGTTGGAAAGGCGGAACTGGATGTACTTGTTTCCTTTTTACGTTCCCTAAAGGCCGCGGCAGAATGGGCGGCTTCCTATGACTGGGAAATGGACCTTACCCTCCTCAGAATGCCTATAGGCAAAGAGGATACCTTTAACCTTTTACTCAACAGAAGCCTGACCTCGAATTTACGGGAACGGATCGACAAGGAAAGAAAATATACCGTCCTTGCCAAATACCTGCCGCTACGGAACCGCCTGATGAAACCCCGGAACAACGGGATGATGGACAGGGCCGGATCTGATTTTATCGAAGCGGTAAATTTACTGAACGGATCTTTTGACACCTTCTACGGGCGTTTTTCTCCGGAAGCAAAAACAAAGTATCAATGGCTGGCCGGAAGCGGGGGCTTCATAAGTCAATTAAAAACCGCCGCGGATTCCGGGGGCAATTTCTATATTCCCGAAATACCCCGGTACAAATCATTGTTTTCCGTTATGGAAAACAGGGAGATCTGGGATGTAAATTCCGAAAACAGCCATCATGGGGTTAATATGGGCAAACTTTTTACTCCCGGTTATTTGGCGGCGGACAAACTTGTTACGGTGGAATCCGGCGGCAAAGCGCCGCGCTTTTTCGGGTTTAAGGCCGGTGTAACCGGGGAAGGTATATTTGATGCGCCGGACATAACCCGGTATGACACCTTCAGCATGGAATTCGGCAGGAACTTCAAGGATGTATTTGTAAAAATAAAAGGGAAGGCCGCCGGTGAGTACCATTGGGTTTCCGATATTTTCCCCGATATTTTTCCTCAGCCCGACGGCGGCAACGTACCGGATCAGATTATGGCGAAAGAAAACGTAACGATCCTGTACGACTATTATCAAAAGAGATAAATCGAAAGTTGTTCGGAAAGTAAAGCCTCCGAACAACTTTCAATCAACAACCTCGCCCTGAAGTTCCCCCGCGAACTGGTGAGCGGGTTCTTAGGTATGTTGTTCTCGAAAGGTGGTTAGACTCAGGGTTTAATACCCTAAGAACGCCCTAAAGCTCCCCCGCGCAAGCGGGTTCTTGGGTATTAAACCCTTCGCTACG
>JAIRSL010000327.1 GCA_031255475.1 Treponema sp. | reverse complement strand
GCGTTTTTTTCCAAGTTAGCCGGGTCAAGCACATTCCGTTCGTAGACAAGGTTCATGTCCGTGTCCCACACCTTGGGGAAAAGGCAGGGTTCGGCCAGGGCGGTGCTGTTCCTGCCATGGACGGGCATTTCTTCGTTTGCGATGATGATAATCCCGGTATATTCCGCCGAGGGAACGGGGGTAAGGGGCCTCGGCAGTTCCATGGCCCGGCTATGCCTGATGATCCGGGAACTGATGGTCGTGAGGTCTATGGTATAAGAAACGGAAAGAGAAGCAAGGTCCGTGGACAGGGCGGGGGGAACCTTCCGGGCGGCGCCGGCGATGAAAGAGGGAAGGCGGAGGGGAAATTCGCCCCGGCTTATCAGATCATCGATATTGTCGGAGGAATCTACGGGGATGGCCAGAATAGAAGGCAATATGAGATTGACGTATTCAATGTCGATGATCTCTTCCGCCTGGGACCGTCCCGTGGGGAGCTTAATCCCCGCAGCGGCCAGGTTCAGCGTTACCGTGGCGTTCAGTTCCATCCGTTCCCATTCGATCATCCCGGAAATGTCGATCCTTGTCTGTCCGCCGGCCACGGCGGCTATCCAGATCAACGCCCCTGTAATACAGCCTCTCCTCATGCCCTGCCTTACCTCTCTTAACCTCTTCCAACTCATTTAACTATCGGCGTTTTCAGGCTGCTCCCCACACGGAGCGTGTCTTCCAAACCTATGTTGTTGGCGGTCGCCAGGACTTCGGGGTCCACGTTGTAGGCCAGGGCTATGGACCAGAGGGTTTCCCCCTGTTTTACCAGGTGGTTTCCCTCAAAGACGGGGATGTCCGCCTGGCGGATATCGGCCCGCTTGTATGGGCCGGCATCCCTGACGGCGGGTATGCGTATGCGCTTTCCTATTTGCAGGGAATATTCCTTCATACCCGGATTGGCATTGTTGATCTGGACCACGGATGTCCCGTAATGTTCGGCCAGTTCCGAAAGGGTATCTCCGTATTGGATAGTATGGAAGTAAAACTTGATGAGATCCGCATCCGTCCGCGCAAGGGTTTCCCGTACGGCGGCTTCGTCGTCGGCCCGTACCTTAAGGAAATATCCGCCGCCGGGCGGGGTGACGCCGTAAAAAAGTTCCGGGTTGGCCGCTTTGAGGGCTTTCCCGTCTATCCCCGCGGCATCCGCCAGAATTTCCAGGTCCGCCGGACGCTCCACGGGAATTCGTGTCCATTGAGGGTCCTCCGGCCAGAGGGGTTCAAGCCCGTAGCGCCGGGGGTCGGAAACGATGGCCGCCACCGCCAGGAGTTTGGGGACGTAGTGTACGGTTTCGGTCTTAAAGTATTTTTTGTCCGAAAGTTCCCAGTAATCTTTGATCCCCGTCCGGTTAATGATCCGGCTGACCCCTCCGAGTCCCGCGTTATACGCCGCCAATGCCAGGGGCCAATCCTGAAGCTGCCGGTAATTGTCCTCCAACTTGCGGAGGGCGCCCTGAGTGGACTTCCAGAAATCCAGCCGCTCATCCATCCAGTCGGTAACCTTCATGTCAAAGGGGGTTATGCTGTTCTTCATGAACTGCCAAAGCCCCGCGGCCCCGGAAGCGCTTCTGGCGGTGGGCAGAAAGGCGGATTCGATTACCGGCAGATACAGCAGTTCCGGCGGCAGTTTCCGCTCTTCGATTTCCCGGCGGATAAAGGCCAGATAGGGCTCCCCCCGGATCATTACCTGTTTAAGCCAGGAAAGACCGCCGGGGCTGGAGTACTGGCGTATGTAACGCCGGGTAAGGGGCTGGTCCAATCCCGGTATGACCGGGGTAAAGGCCGTGCCGGAAAGCACTCCCAAAGGCAGGCGTTCCGCCTCTTCCTCCTCGGGCCGTATCTGCCGCAGGGGCCGCCCCGGATCAGCGGCTTCCACATCGGCCGGGGAAGAGGCCGTCTCCCGTACCGCCTGCCCGGATGCCGGCTGTTCCGCCCCCCAAACCGCACCTGCCGCCAGAAGAAACGCGAAAACAAAACGCGGCAAAAAAGCGCTTGCGGCCGCGGTTAAAACGGGTTTCAACTTTGCCGGTAAGGAATTCGTCAAAATTTTTCTCCGTAATAAATTCCCGCCCATTCCCAGCGGCCGTGAATTTCCGGGTTCAGGGGAAAATATATCTTCCTGAAATAGAAATACCACACCGAAATGTACTGAGACCAACCCCAGGTACGCAAAAAGGCTTCGTTGGCATTGGACCCGGCATCCAGTTCCGCCGCGTAACGGATGCGGTTTCCCCGCATAAAGTCCGAAAGGTTGAATTCGACCATGCCCGCGTTATCTTCATCTTCCTGTTCCCAGGAACGGGCAAAAAAGTTCACCTTTGCCCGGCACTGTCTGAGCCTGACGCTGTTTCCCGTATCCAGCGCGGATCTGACGGCGGTAAGCAGGGCGTTCAGGCTTTCAAAGGTCCAATCCTTGGAAGAATTGTTAAAATCCACAAGCTGTTTGGCATACATGTAGGCATCGGGAAATCCGGGAATCACCGTGCCGTAATAAGGGAGGAACTTGGTGTAGGACTGAATGGCCCCGTTCCAGTCGCCGGTCTGTTCGTAAGCCCGGCCCAGCAGGAAATAGGCGCGGCCCGGATCCACCTTATCGGGAAACCGGGAGATCAGTGCTTCGTAATATCCGACCAACTGTTCCGGCTTTGTTACCAGGGAAATAAGCCGGTTTAGGGCGATAAAATGTATTGATTCTCCACGGACGATAAGATCAGGATAATTTTTTACGATTATCTCGAAGTATACGGCCGCCACCGGGTAGGCTTCCTGCTGCATATACGCGAAGGCGATCATAAGACAATAATAGGCGGTGTAAGGATCCTCCGGGTGTTCGCGGATCCAGGCATTGAGAAAATTGACGAGCCGTCCGTATTCCTTTTCCCGGGCGTATTCAACGGCGATTTGCTGAACCACGGAGAATTGGGCTTCGCCGTCCTGTCCGTCAATATCCAGAAGCGTAAAGAGATCGCGGAAAATTTCTTTTTGGCGCTCGTCTCCGGTTATGTAATAAGAATCTGACGGGGTGAATCTTCCGGGATCGGCATCCCGGCCGGGAACATCCGAAGGGGCCCGGCTTTCGCCGGAAGTCCGCCCCGGGGGATTTATTCCCCCATCCTTACAGCCGGGAAAAATTACCGCGCAGCATAGAATAATAAAAAAAACCGGAACCGCCGCCCCGGACAGACAATGTTTTTTTCCGTTTTTCACTCTAATTATTCTATCATGAGGTATTCCCATTGGCAAGGGAAGCCCTGTGGCGATATAATTACCAATATGCATCATATCAGGATTCAAAGGATAACGGCGCGGCTCATTTTTGTCTTAGGTCTTTTGTTCATGCTCCTGGGCTGTGCGTTTCTCTTGGGCGGTTTGGCCGAAACATCCGAAATCTCCGTATTAAGTTCTTTCTTTTTCGTTATTATCGGCTGCGGCTGCGCGTTTTTAGCGGTAAAACTCAACAAACGTTCCATATATCTTTTCTTCGCCACCTTTTTTCTGCAAGTCGGATTTTTTCTTTTTCTGTCGGCCTTAAAAATAATACCCTTTATCTTTATGGACTGGTGGCCCGTTCTTTCGGTCTTTGCCGGACTTGCCCTGATCCCCGCAGGCTGGCATCACTACGGCAAGATCCGGCCGCGCTACGTTGTTCCTTCAACGGCGTTCATAATCCTGGGCTGTCTGCTTTTGATCTTTTCCCTGGACATGGTGTCGTTTTCTTTCAAGCAATTCATGCTGGACCGGTGGCCCCTCATTCTGGCGCTTGCCGGTCTTATTCTGGTTTTGATTTCCTTGGGGACCAAAGGCAAACCAGAGGATACTAAACCGTGAATTATCGTATGGAAGAACGCCGCTGCTTTCTTCCTGTTTATGTGCTATTTGGCATGAGTATTTTTCTGTTGCTTTTTTGCGGATTTGTTCTTTCCTGCAAAAGCGGACCCCGGGTGCAGGAAGTCCCGTTAACTGCCGGTCCGGCAGTTCCGGAAAACCGGCCGTCCTCCTCATCTTCCGGGGGCATCTCCGGAGAGATACTCTCCCTGGTCGAGAACGGCTCCTTTCCATCCCTGCTCAGGGCCCTGGACCTGATCCGCAGCAGAAACCTGGGAGAGACCGAATTCGGCCGGACTATGAACGCCGTGGCCATAGCCCTGCTCCAAAAAGTGTATCCTTCCCTGCAAAACCAGTATCCCGTACCGGCTCCTCCCCAGACCCAT
>JAIRSL010000009.1 GCA_031255475.1 Treponema sp. | reverse complement strand
TTCTGCCCAGGCTTTTTGTTGGATTGGAGGGGCTCTATGGGACCTATTCCGTTGATCGTCATACTCATTTCCTACCTACCACTATTATCGGCATTTTTATACTAATAGTTTACACGTTAATTTTATTTCTTGCCAGATACATAAATCGAAAATTCGCCTAATTGTTTGGTTCTTTCCGCCAAAATTTCCCGAATTTCGGCCGCGGAACCCCTAAAATACTCTTCATGCATCTTGGTCATCTCTCTTCCGGCACAAACATACCGTTCACCATCAAATTCGGCTAAATCTTCCAGCAGCTTGAGTATCCTGAAAGGAGATTCGTACACAACGAACGCCGCGTCCAGGGCTAAAAGCTCCTGTAACCGGGCGCGGCGGCGTCCCGCTTTGGGGGAAAGGAAACCTTCAAACACGACGCTCTTGTCCTTGCCCCCGGCCACACTGACCAGGGAGGCAAAGGCCGACGGTCCCGGTATGGGGATAACCGCGTGTCCAGCCGCCGCCGCCCGCCTTACCAGTACGGATCCGGGATCGCTTACACCCGGCGTCCCGGCGTCGCTGGCGTAGGCGGCGTTTTTACCCGCGTCCAGAGCTTCAATTACCGTTTCCGCCGCCGCCGCCTCGTTTTGCGCCCGGCAGGAAAGCAGCCTGACCCGTATCCCCAAATGGCTAAGGAGCTTGAGGGTGCGGCGAGTATCCTCACAGGCCACAAGGTCCACGGTTTTAAGGATTTCCACCGCCCGGAACGTGATGTCGCCAAGGTTTCCTATGGGCGTGCCGATAATCTACAAGGTGGCCACCGGCAAAGTATACCCGGCGTAAAGCGGGATGCCTAGGAGCAAATTCTGGACGCGTTTCTTCAAGTACTCATCTTTATCCTCTCCGGACTCGTTCTCCTTTGGTTTGGCTTCACCTTGTTTTTCCGTACCGGGAAACAGGGGGACGGAGACGGCGGGGACCGCGGCGGTTTACAGGAGCGTCCAGCCGGAAGGCAGTTTTACAAAACAGAGACCGGAACCGTCCGGGAGGGCGCGGCTGGTTCGGCACGAAGCTGCCCGGTCTGCGGCCTCTTCCTGGAACACGGGGAACTCGTGAAGTCGTCGGTCTTTCCCGATCCGGGGAACGGCCGGGGCAGGTTCATGCACATCGCGGGATGCGTCTATTGCCTTGAGGGACGCCGGGCCGCCAAACGGAAATGTCCGGTTTGCGGAGCGCCCCTTGATACGGACGAGATTCTCTTTGCCCGGATGTTCGACAAGCCCGGCCGGTCCCATGTACACGTTTTGGGGTGCAGCCGTTGCCGTGGGCCCGGCAGCGGGGGATCTCCGGGGAAACATCCGGCCGCGACACCGCCGCGCAAGGGATAGAAGCGGCAGAACGGACAGCCCGGTCTTTTCGCGGTTTGCCGCAAAAAACGCGCCCGAATTCCGCGGCGGCAAGGGCTTTCCCGAAGGCATCCGGCGGCCTATACTTTTAATGATGAAAGTTCAGTTTTCTGTCGTATATGCCCTTTTGCCGGTTTTGGCAGGAGCGGCGGTACTCCTTTTGGGAGCGACGCTTTTTTCCGGGTGTTACACCCTGAGCCAGGGAGCGGCCCTCCTGGGCTACCTGAACCGGGCGGTCCCCCTGGAGTCCCTGGAGGGGGAAGGGCCGGCGGCCTTTGCCGCGCAGGTTCAGGATATACGCCGTTTCGCCATGGAGGAACTGGGGCTTAAAGAAAGCAAAAACTACACCCGGTATGTCGAGATAGACCGGGATTACCTGGCGGCGGTGGTTTCCGCGTGCGCGAGGGATTCCTTTACCCGGCATGAGTGGTGGTTCCCCGTGGTAGGGAAGGTCCCGTATAAGGGCTTTTTCGATCCGCGGGACGCCCGGAAGGAGCGGGAAAAACTGGAAAAACGGGACCTGGATGTCTGGGTCCGGGGGGTGGACGCCTTCAGTACTCTGGGCTGGTTTCGGGATCCTCTCTATTCGTATATGCGGGACTACCCGCCCCATCATCTTGCAAACCTCCTTATCCATGAATGGCTTCACTCCACGGTATTCGTAAAAGGCCATGTCCAGTTTAACGAGGCGCTGGCGGAGTTTGTAGGGAACGAGGGCGCACGGCTGTATATCGCCAAGACCTATGGGGAGGATTCCGAAGAATACCGGATGATAGGGGCTTCCGGCAGGGACAGCGCGGCGTTCGTGGCGTTTATCCGGGAACTTATCGCGGAACTGGAAACCCTTTATGAAAGCGGGGCGAGCCTGGAGGAAAAGCTCGGGCGGAAAGAGGAGATCATCAGGAACGCCCAGGCCCGGTTTGAGGCCGGATATGACGCCATGTTTCAAAGCGGTAATTACCGGGGTTTCGGCAAGCTGAAGGTGAACAACGCCTACCTGGAACTCTACCGGCTGTACTATGAAGAAGACTCGTTTTTTGCGGATCTGTATGAACGTTCCGGCCGGGACCTGCCTCGCTTTATCGCCGCGGCCAAAACCCTTAAAGCGCCCGGAAAGAAGGGGCCGGACCTTAAGACCCGGCTTGCGGAGGCGTTGGAAGCCGGCAACGCGCCGGAATTATGACCGCCCGGCGGCTAACCGGTTACCGCCGCCGCGTGAGCGCCTTCCACGGGTTTGCGCCGAAACGGACCAGAAAATAGAGCCAGCCGAACGCAAAACCCGCCAGATGGGTCAGGTGGGCCACATTGCTCCCCCGCCCGAAGACCTGGGAAAAAAGCTCAATAGCGGTAAAGCCCAATATCATGACCGGGGCCCGGAGGGGAAGTATGCCCCAAAGGAAGACCACGGAGTCGGGGAACAGCACCGCATAGGCGAGCTGTACCGCAAAGATAGCCCCGGAAGCGCCTAAAAGGAACACATGATACAAGCCGGTAAACCAGTAAACCGCGAAAGAAAAGACCCCCGCCAGGACACCGGTAGCCATATAATACAGGAGGAATTCCCGGCTCCCGAGACGGCGTTCCACCTGGGTTCCGAAGATAAACAGGGCCAGCATGTTGAATAACAGATGGCTAATCCCGCCATGGGTGAACATATAGCTGACGAACTGCCATATCATCCGGTAGCGGATCACCAGTACCGGATTCAGCGCGGCATAGGCGGTTAAGTCAAACCGAAAAAGCCGGGGCAGGATTTCCTGCAAAAGGAAAACCAGGATGTTAATCCCTATAAGGTACAAGACTATACTGTCATACCGGTACCGGAAAGGACGCCTGAGAGGATTCATGATTATATGATAACGATTATCCGGAGGGAGGGTCAATAAAACCCGTAATTTTAATCTCTTAGAGTTTTATTGAATACCGTAAACCCCCGCGAAAGAAAGCTATATATTCAAGGGCTGGGACGGTGACTATACAAATCGAAAAAGCGGTACAAATATTCCGGCGATAGCGATATTTTCGGCCGGGATTGATAATGCCGGTAACAATGGATAACCGGCGGGACCGGGGCTAAGGGCTGGAAATTTATGAGCCCTTTGAATACTATCCTGATAGATAATTTAACGAGGAGTGTGATATGGATATGTTCTTATTACGGGGAAAACGGGCGCTGATAACAGGCGCCAGTTACGGCATAGGGTTTGCCATTGCCGAAGCCTTCGCCGAAGCAGGGGCGGAGATTTTTTTTAACGACATAAACCAGGAACTGGTGGATAAGGGAACCGCCGCCTACAGGAAAGCCGGTATAGAAGCTCATGGTTATGTCTGCGATGTTACCAACGAGGACGATGTTACCGCTCTGATCACTAAAATCGAGGCGGAGGCGGGCTCCCTGCATATTCTGGTCAACAACGCCGGCATCATCAAGCGCATCCCCATGACGGAAATGAAGGCCGAAGATTTCCGCAAGGTAATCGATGTGGACCTTAACGCCCCCTTTATCGTGGCCAAGGCAGTAATCCCCGGCATGATAAAGAACGGCGGCGGCAAGATAATCAACATCTGTTCCATGATGAGCGAACTGGGTCGTGAAACGGTAAGCGCTTACGCCGCCGCCAAAGGCGGCCTCAAGATGCTGACCAAAAACATCGCCAGCGAGTACGGCGAATTCAATATCCAGTGTAACGGCATAGGCCCCGGATATATCGAAACGCCCCAAACCGCGCCGCTGCGGGAACGGCAGCCCGATGGAAGCCGCCATCCTTTCGATCAGTTCATCATAAGTAAGACCCCCGCCGCCCGGTGGGGCACAACGGAAGACCTAAAAGGCCCTGCCGTATTTTTAGCCTCCGCCGCTTCCGACTTTGTAAACGGCCACATCCTCTACGTGGACGGCGGCATCCTGGCCTATATCGGCAAACAGCCCTAAACCTCTTATAACAGCGGACAGCCCAAGGAC
>JAIRSL010000218.1 GCA_031255475.1 Treponema sp. | reverse complement strand
CACCGGATTGTGGACGGCGCTCCTGCAGCACAATTCCTGTCGCGGATCAAAGACTACCTGGAGAATCCCTACAGGATGCTTTAGGGGCCGACCCCCGCTTTTCCGTTTGATTACGCCGGTCTGTGACGCCGGGATTTTCCCCTTGATGGTTTCTGCATAAAACCGGAAGGATCCCGCGTTCTCCGCCGCCGGCGGCAGGGACGAGGGGTAAATGCCAAATTACCGGACTTCGTGACAGCTTGTTGATTCGTAGCGAAAAGTTTCCACTCGACCGTTCCGCCCTTCTCTTCTTTAGGCAGCAAACAATTAACGGATTGATGCGGTGGAAGGACCGGAAAGCCCGCAGTGAGCCTTTTCAAAGCGTACCGAATAGATTCCCAGGGAAACACGCATATTTACAGGCCCTGCGGCCCAGGCCGCAGGGCGTTTTGAACCTGGCGAACGGAGGACTTTCCGGTCCCTCCACCGGATAGAGAAGTATTACCGGGTTACCCGGAAAATTGCCGCGGCCGGCGGGCCCGCGCTTGTACCGGGACTTTGGATTCCGTATACTGGCAGCTTATGGTACGGTCATTTTTTTCAAGGGCCCGCGATGGAACGGCCTGAATTACTGGCCCCTGCGGGGTCGCCCGAAGCCCTGGACGCGGCAGCGGGTGAAGGGGCCGACGGGGTATACCTGGGGCTCAGAAACTTCAACGCCCGGATGCGGAGCGCTAATTTTACCTACGCCCAGTTTGAAGGGGCGCTGCGCGGCCTCCACCGCATGGGCCGGAAACTCTACGTTACGGTGAACACGGTATTTGAACAGCGTGAAGCGGATCGCATGTTCCAACTCCTCAAATACCTGGCCGTCCTGGGGCCGGACGGAATCATCGTCCAGGACCTGGGGGTAATACGCATGGTCCGGGATAATTTCCCCAATCTAAAGCTCCACGCTTCTACCCAGATGAACGTTGCCTCAGCCCGGGCCGTCAACCTTCTCTCCAGGCAGGGGGTTTCCAGGGTGGTGCTGGCGCGGGAACTGTCCTTTGACGAGATCCGGGATATTCGCGGCAAAACCAACATGGAACTGGAGGTTTTTGTCCATGGCGCTCTTTGCGTCGGCGTTTCGGGACTCTGCCTTTTTTCCAGCTATTTGGGAGGAAAATCCGCCAACCGGGGGATGTGTACCCAGGCCTGCCGTCGGTTTTACCGCAGGGACGAGGAGGGCGGGTATTACTTCAGCCCGTCGGATTTGCAGCTCCTGGAGCGGGTCCCCCTACTGGCCGATCTGGGGGTCAACTCCTTCAAGATCGAGGGAAGGATGAAAAGCGCCGAATACGTTGGCTCGGTGGTCTCGGCGTACCGGCGGGTCATAGACGGGCTTTCCGGGGACCGGGAAAAGAGCATACGCGAAGGTCTCGGCATCCTTAAAGGCGACTTTGCCCGGCGAAAGACGGTTTTCTATTTTGACGGGCCCGCCTCCGGCCCCATAGACTGGCTGAAGGCGGATCAGGATGGCGGTACGGGTGTTCCCCTGGGGACCCTCCTCAAGGTGAAGGGGAGCGGGGACGACCGCCTGGGGCTCATCCTGGCGGGAACGGTACGGCCCGGTCCGGGAGACTCGGTGCGGCTCCATCGTTTTGACGATACGGATCGGAAAGCCCACAAACTCACGATTGTGGAAGAAGCGGACCGGGACGGGCCGGGGATATGGATATCCATCCCCGAAGGATTCGGCCCGGGAGATTCGGTTTACCTGATACAGACCCGGCTCATGTCCAGGCGGTATGCCCCGGTGATCCGGGGGACGGAAGGGTTCAGGCGCGAACCGGGCCGGGAAAAGTCCCCGGAAATCAACCTGCCGTCCCTGAAAAAGACGGAGAAGCCGCTTTTCCCCGAAGGTATCTACGGAGCGGTCTCCCGGATCGAGGACCTTTTTATCCTGCAGTCGGTACGGCCGGTCCGGGTCATGCTGCAACTTACTCGGAAAAACGCCGCCCGCCTGCTGGACGCCGCCAAACCGCCCCTGCCCTTTGGCCCCAAAGAGATCATCCTGACGCTGGACCCCTTTTTTCCCCAGGCCACGGAAACGGCGCTGGATGAGGAAATCGGCGCGCTCCGGGAAAAGGGCTATTATCAGTTCGTGGTAAACAACTTGGGGCACCTGTCCTATTTTCGAAACGCCGCCAAATCGCCGGGACCGGCAAAACAAGGGGGTTCCCCGCCGGCCCTGATTGCCGGGCCATACCTGTACCAGTTCAACCGCTGGGCCAACGCCGTTGCCACGTCTTTAGGCGTGGAGGCCATGATTTCGCCGCCGGAAAACAACCGGCAAAACCTGGAAAAGACCGTGAGCCCCGGACGGCGGGCCTTTACGTTTATCACCCTCTTTTCATACCCTGTCCTGTTCCGCATCAGGGCCGATTTGAGCGGCCTGTACGATTTCGGCGAATTCCGGGACAGCCGGGACGAGCGATTCCGCCTGATTTCCGGCGGGACGGACGGCGAAGGTTCCCTGGTGATAGCGGAGAAACCCTGCTCCATCGTCGATAAAGTTCCCTTTCTCCAGGAGGCGGGATTCCGCCGGTTCATCCTGGATTTTTCCGGGCCGTCTCTGCGGAAAAAAGATTACCGTAGCATCATGAACGCCCTGCTTACCGGACGTCCCCTGCCCGGCACGAACCGGTTTAACTGGAAAGACGGGTTTTATTCCCCGGAAGGTAATGCTGTCCGGTTTAATCATAGCAATCCCTCCGGAAGAAGCTGAGATGAAACGATTTTAGGCGGGGTGGTTTGTTCGTACATAATTCCAGGATATAGTTGTTCTATACTTTGATACGATTACGATCAGCAATTTAACATTACAATTCTGCGCGGCATATTTCCGAAAGGTTTCCTCTCGTCCGTTCCGCCCTTCTCTTCTTTAGGTAGCAAACAATTAACGGATTGACGCGGTGGAGGGACCGGAAAGCCCGCAGTGAGCCTTTTCAAAGCGTACGAATAGATTTCCAGGGAAACACGCATATTTACAGGCCCTGCGGCCCAGGCCGCAGGGCGTTTTGAACCTGGCGAACGTAGGACTTTCCGGCACCGGATAGAGAAGTATTACCGGGTTACCCGGATATGAAATGTTAAATTGCTGCAGGGCGAGAATGTTCGATTGACAGGAGGAAACATCAATGTTACCATATTCATACCGGAGGCTTTTCCAAGACTGAAGTTTTGGAAAAGCCTCACTGATTATTCATTATTTTTTTTCGGCGGTACAATACCGCCTGCATTCATTAAGGAGGCGGTTATGGCGGAAGTGAAAGCAAAAAAAGGTAATCGTTACATTAGCATTCTCTTTATTGCCCTTGTAGGGGGATTCATCACCAAACTGCCCTATATCATGGGGAGTTATTACACGGCCCTTGAACAGGCCACCGGCGC
>JAIRSL010000152.1 GCA_031255475.1 Treponema sp. | reverse complement strand
ACGTCCGTTCCATTCTGTTGAACAACGATATTCTGGCTTTTTACGGGCATCCTCTTTCCAGGAAGATGGGCATACTCGGCAGGTATCCGATAGAAGAACTGGACGTCATGCTTGACAATTTGGCGGAAGACTATAAAGCCGCAAACGGAGGACGCGGGATTCGTAAAGCCTTCTATATAATTTACGGGACCGTATGGCCCAAGGGAGAAATAGGCAGAATCCCGGAAGAAACACTCCAACAGTACATTCGGTACGCCCTGGAAAAGGATATTCTGGTGTTCATCGATCATCAGATAGGCCGCTACGAACCGGAAGATGCCATCAAAGAGTTGATCCCTTATCTGCGGTACTCCAACGTGCATCTCGCCCTGGACCCCGAGTGGAGGACCACTAACCCCATGCAGGAAATCGGCACCGTTACTGCCGATGAAGTCAACGAAGTACAGCGGATCATGTCAGACTACATGCGGGAACAAAACATCCGGGGGAACCGGATGCTGGTAATTCATCAATTTAACTGGCGGATGATCCGGGAACGCGAAAAAGTAAAAACCGATTATGAAGGCGTTCAGCTTGTTCACTGCGCCGACGGCTTCGGCAATCCCGCCATCAAACGGAATTCTTACGCCTATAACGCCCAGGCGCTCAATATGCCTATCAAAGGCTTCAAACTTTTCTACAACTTTAATATCCCCGGCGCGGGCTACGACAATCCTCTCATGAGCCCGGCGGAAGTGTTCGACCTGAACCCCCGGCCCTATGTGGTTATTTACCAGTAAATATAACCCCGGAACCCCGCATTTTATTTGTGGCGAGGGTTTAACCTTATGAGAACAACATATCGCGTGGCTCTGCCGCGCGATTGTTGATTCGTGAAGGGGTGGTGGCCGGTTCACCCCGAACCGGCGGTTGTTGCCGCCGGCAGGCCGAACTTTTCTTATTCGACCTTAAACCGGGATACTTCCGTGACCAGAGTATCGATATTCTCCTTGTTCTGTCCGCTTATATCGTTTACCCGGTGAACCGCAATGTTGATCTGATCCGCACCGATAGCCATCTCGTTCATCCCGTTGGTGATTTCCTGGGTCACCATTTCAAGGTTTTTCCCTTCCTGTATTATCTCTTTACTGCCCTCAAGCATCTCATCGGAACCGCCCTTTACCATGCGGGTAATCTCGTTGAGCTGGCCGATCACCTCCAGAATTTGCTGGCTCCCCACGCTCTGCTCTTCCATGGCGTTCCTGATATTCTCCGTTTGGTCGGATACGAGTTTAACCCCGGTATCGATGGCTTCGAACTTGTTGAGCACATTTTCCGTGGAACGAGTGATCTTGTCGATGGATCCCTTGATTTTTTTCAGTACCGTTCCGATGGTCTTGGACTGCTCCCCGGAACTTTCGGCAAGTTTGCGGATTTCATCGGCCACTACCGCGAATCCCTTCCCCGCTTCCCCGGCGTGGGCCGCTTCAATGGCCGCGTTCATCGAAAGCAGGTTGGTCTGGCTGGCTATGTTTTCCATCACCGCGTTGATTTCCATAAGACCTTCGGATTCACGGGCGATTCCCTGAATATCCGTAGATACGTCCTGCAGGCCGGACCGGCCCACATCGCTGGCTTCCAGCAGTTCCCGTACACTCTGGGCGTTTTTCATCAGGGTCTGGGTAACGGAGTTAATGTTGGCAATCATCTCTTCGATGGCGCTGGAAGATTTGGATACGCTGTCGGTCTGGCGCTCTACGTTTTCGTTGAGCTTGTCGATGTTGACGGTGATCTGTTCCATGGTGGCGTTGGTCTCGGTAACCGACGCGGACTGATTGAGGACCCGTCCCTTAATGCTCTGGATGTTCGAGGTAATTTCGTTGATAGCCGCGGCGGTCTCGGTCATGTTAGACGCCAGTTCGTTTCCTATGTCAAAGAGATTCACCGCCCGCTGTTTGATTGTGATAATCAGGACTTTGATTTTTTCCAGGGTTTTATTGAAGTAAACGGCCAAATCGCCAATTTCGTCCTTGGAATGAACATTTACCGTCTTGGTCAGGTCTCCTTCTCCCTCGGAAATGTCCTTAAGGGTTAATGCAACATTGACGATGGGCTTGGTTATGGAGCCCAGGACGAGGAAGATGATACCCGCCACCACAACGGCCGTAATCACCGCGATAAGTATCACAATACGGATTAAAGAGGTGATACGCCGGAGCATGAAGTCTTCTCTGACGCCTATCATGACGGACCATGAAGCGCCGGTTTCCCCAATGAAGAAGGGGGATAAAACGACTTCCAGGTTTGTTTTCAACAGGGATGAAAACTGCCTGGTCTCGAAAGAATTCCCAACCTTTATCGCCTGGGACGCTTCGTTGATGGCATTGCCGTAGAGTCCCGTATCCGCTTCCAGTAAGTTCTTCCCTATCCGGCTCGGATCGGTACTGCCCAAGATAAAACCGTTGTCGGAATAAACCGCCATGGCGGAAATATCCACATTCTCTTTTAAGGTTTTGTCCACAATAGGCTGTACCGCGTCAATCGCAACGATAACCCCTACCAAACCCACTACTTCATTGTTCCGGTTATTGATAACCGGTACGGTTATCCGGAATTCATGGGTCTGTTTGCCGTTTACTATCCCGGGTTCCAGGTCCGTTATCGTCTGTTTCCGGTTATTGGCCCCGTTAATGATATCCAAAGCAGCGACAACCTTATCATAGGTTTGGTATGCGGTCTTTCCCGATCTCTGGGTAATCAAGGGTGCATATAGCCCTTCGGCTGTGGAACCCGGACGGCCCCGGTACTCGGCGTCCAGACCGTCGAGTACATCGGGCTTGAAGACGGCGAAGATGCCTACCAGATTGGGTTCCGCCTCCAAGGTTGCCGCAAGGAATTGATCGAAGCGGAAGCGCCGCCGTTCCGGCTCGGTTTGTTCATAGGCGCTCAAATACCCGGCCGCCACTGTAGCGATTTTAAGATACCCTTCTTCCCTGCCTTCCCAATAGGATGCCTGCTGAGCCGCAAGGCGCGTAATGCTTTCGCGGGTAAGATCCGTAATGACCGAGGATGCCTGACTCAGAATCAGGACGGAAAGCCCCGCCACCACAATCATCAGGATTGAGATCACGATGATGCTCAGTTTGAATTTAAGTTTCATAAATCCTCCTAAAAACTCTTATTGGTTGCCGGAAAACTGGTGTTTCCGCAGAAATTCTCAAAAACGCAATCAACCTCGCGTCACTCAGGCAGCAACCCCGCCATGAAGAACGAAGTATGCTGTTCCGCAAGAAGTGGAGCCGCCGGCCCGCTCAAAAACAGTCCGCTTACCACTGAAAAATGTGGTCTTCGTGAAAACCGGGAAAAACAATACCTCAATGTTGAAATAAAGCGCGTCATAAACAAATGAGCCGGTTCGTTGTTTGCTTAAGGTAAAGGGGAAGACGACAATAGCCCATCCGCCCTGTCTGCCATTGTTCCATAGCCATCCGGTACACAACAGGCTGTTCCCAATACCGGTACAACCTGCGAAAACGACACGCCAGAATAGACTGAAACATGGCCAATTATGTGAGACCCCATTCTAAGATTTTACACTATCCAAAAACTATATTCAAACGGATACTCCGAACATCCGTCAATAATAAAAATACAGTTTAATCTATAAAGCGCTGTTCTGTCAAGGCGGCGCGTTGCCTCACGAAAAATGTTACCGAAAAGTACCCGTGCCTCAAATTGAAAATGTTACCCATATTACAATAAGGGCGCTCGAAAGAGGGTGTCCGAATGGGGTTAAGCATGAAAGAAAAACAGGCGGTAACCAGGGAATATAGGCCCCGTTACCAGAAGGCGACGAAGAAAGAAAAGCGGACTCTGCTTGACGAATTCACCCGGCTGACCGGATACCACCGGAAATCAGCCGTCAGAGTTTTACGTTACAAACCGGTCAGGGAACTGACGGTCTACGGGCGTGGCGGGGCGGTAAAGCTCAAGCCGGAAAAAAGCCGCCCGGCGAACCGCACGAAGCGGGTCTATACCGACGGGGTCATCGCCTCTCTCCGGCTGGTTTGGACGTTTTTCTGGTACAAATGCGGGAAGATACTTGCCCCGCTTATGAGGCAGCAGATGGCCTACATCGCCCAGTAGCCAGCCTTCAACATAACCGGTGACATAGCGGAAAAGCTCAAGACCATAAGCCCGGTGACCATAGACCGGTACCTGAAAAAAGACCGGGAAGCGCTCAGGCTCAAGGGGAAAAGCCTCACCAAACCCCTCCTTTCGCTGAAAAGCCGTATCCTGATACGTACCTTCTACTC
>JAIRSL010000299.1 GCA_031255475.1 Treponema sp. | reverse complement strand
TGCGCCGTGACTCACATCCAGCGTATAACTTTCCCTTACGACATCCGACATGGGCTGTGCCCCCGTCGGCTTATATCCCTTTTCAACAAAATAGGATTCAAGGGCAACTCTTACCTCCTCTTTCTTAGTTTCGTCTTCAATAAAGGAGTACAGCAAAACAGCGGACGCGGGGTAGTAGTCGCTCCAGACCTCGTTGCCTTCGATACTTTCAAGCCATTTCTGGTAGTCCTGGCTGTCATGGACATTTTGACCCCATTCAGGGGCGCCTCCGTACACCTGTGTCCTGGTCTCTACACTGCCTGTATCGTAGGTTTCTCCAAATGTTTTGTCCTCGTCATAAGAGGTGCTAACGCCGCCGCCTTTTCCGGCTATCTTCACTTCCGCGCTCGCTTTGGCATGGATACCGATATTTCCGCTGGTTTTCCCCGCTTTTCTGGTGGCGCTCATGTGATAATCCAGCCGAGCTCCCAGAACGCCGCCTAAAAGGACATGGGTGCCGTATTTATTGATCAACGCCCTGCCGTCTTTATCCGCCAGATCATTTTTGAAGGCTTCGCTCAAATACGGAAGAAGCGACTCCGGATCACGGCGGTTTTCCACATAATAGGCGTCTTTGGTAATCTTGCTGGAACTGGTGGCAAAGGACGTGGAAATGTTCGATGCCTTGGCCTCGCCAAAGGCGAATCCCACTTCGGCGGAAAAACTCCCAAACCCGAACTGCCCTTCGGCGCTGGCGCTTATATTGCGGCTCAGCTCGGTTTGGTAGGTTTCTAGGGAATCCCCGGAAATGGTCTCAAAGTTGGCGGACCGCAGGTTAGGATCCTTCATCACCTGTTTTTCGGCTATCAACTTATCCAGATCAAGCACCGAAGCCTTGATATCCGGAGAATAGGCATACCGGCCGGTGAGATCGTAGCCCCTGCCGATAACTATCCGTATCGAAGCGGGAAGCTCGTTTTTGTCTTTGACGGTAATGGTGTCAATAATATCTTTGACATCCTCCGTATCCAGCTGGCAGCCCGCAACGGCCATGACGAGCAGCAACGCCGCGACGGCCGCTCCCTTCTTCAAAAATTGCTTTTTCATTTCTTTGCCTCCAAAGTTGAAAATGTATCGTTACCCGCGCAAACCGTTTACGATTTGCGTTAGCGCTCCTGCAACACAAGAACGTTTCTTATGGGATTAACGCCTGAACCATCGGCCCCGCCTCCCGCCGTTTCCGGCTATTACCGCGCGGTACGCCTTCTTCCCGCTGTTCCCAAAGTCAAAGCCTGCCACAACCTTCTTTCGCCGGGGATAAAGGCGGGCGCTTTGTCTGAGCAGGTGATACGGGTGTCTGAATAAAGGAATATAGTTGTCCGGGTACGCGGCGCATTCGCCTGAATAAGGGATATTTTGATCACATGACGCGGGTTGGGATGTTACCCTCTTGAGATTCGCTCTTTTATCTAAAGCGCAATCAGAAACCGAAAATCGCGGGGGGGGTAATTACAATTACAGCCCGGCTTACGTCCGGCGAGGAAGCGGTATACAATAAACCGCGAACTTTCATTACATACCCCTTTTGCAAAATACTGTATTTTACGCGTTTGTCCTGCGGCCAACTGACCGTACGCCAACACGCATAACTTCAAGACCGGCTTGACCGGTTTATTCCGCTATTCCCCGCAAGCGGTCAGAATAGCTCATCTATACCTTATCCTACCAGAATTTTTTATCGCTGTCAAGAGAAATTTTTCACGGCGATCGGGGTGTCGGCGTTTGCTCTTTGAAGAGCCGCCGGGGTTGGGGATTGGACAGCCCCCTGCCTGTGGGGACAGACCCCGGCTTACGGCAAGGCCCGAAGCGAAAATCCGTGTCTTAGGTTGAACTCAGAACTGCTGATGTATGGTTAAGAAGGGCGCGTGTCGCGATTACCACCTGACGCGCACCCCCTTCGCTTCGATGAATCTTTTGATCTCCGGGATCGTGGTTACGCCGAAGTGGAGCATGGACGCCACGAGCGCCGCATCTGCGCCTGGGTCAAGCAGTACTCCCGCTATCTGTTCCATGTTTCCCGCGCCGCCCGAGGCGATTACCGGCGCGGGCACCGCCTGTAGAATACACCGCGTAAGTTCCAGATCGTAGCCCGCGCCGGTGCCATCGGCATCAATCGAATTAAGCAGGATTTCCCCGGCCCCAAGCTCCACAGCTTGTACCGCCCATTCAATCGCGTCAATTCCCGTGTCATTGCGGCCGCCGTGCGAATAGGCGTTCCAGCGGGGTTCCCCTTCCCCCGACCCGCCGCCGGACACCCGTTTCGCGTCAATCGAAAGCACCACGCATTGTCTGCCGTAGGCTCCCGCCATATCCGCAAGCAGCCGGGGATTTTTCAGCGCCGAAGTACAAACAGAAACCTTGTCCGCGCCGGCGTTCATAGCGTCCCGCATATCTTCCACGCTGCGAATCCCGCCGCCTACACAGAGCGGGATAAAGACTTCTTTAGCAACCTGCCGCACCACGTCAAGCAGAGTTGCCCGGCTTTTGTAGGAAGCCCCGATGTCAAGAAAGGTAAGCTCATCGGCCCCCTCCTCGTTGTAGCGACGGGCCAGTTCTACCGGGTCCCCGGCGTCTTTGATTCCTTTAAACTTAATGCCCTTTACAACCCGTCCGTCATCAACATCAAGACAGGGAATTATACGTTTCGCCTGCATGGGATCTCCTTGCCGTCATGCTAACAAATAGGCCGGTAAAAGGAAAGCGGTTTTGTAACCAGAGCATCGGCGTTTACTTTTTGAGAAGCCGGGCGCACCAAAAGTGCGCCTCGGGGTTGAGGATTGAACAAACCTCGCCCGTGGCCGTTGCATGGCGGCGTTTCGGAGGGTGATTGTGTCAATGCTCCCGCAGGGTTTTGGACCGGGTTTCGGTGCTTAGCCAGGCGGGGGCGGGGATCGGACGGGGTTTTATGGCGAAAATCCGGTTTCCGCCGGGTTTTCCGCCGTTAGGGGGCTGACCCCATCCGGCGTCCATGTCCCAAAAGAGATCACCCCCGTCTCAGCCGCCGTCTCCACTGCTTCCCAGTCTACTTCCGCCGCCCAATCAGGCGGCTCCCCTTCCAGCACTCGCGACCAGTACCGGTCTCCCCAGACATGCCCGGTCCTCCCCGTGCACAGATTGAAGCGCACCGTAAACGTCTGTTTCAGCCACTGCATGATCGCCGGGAGCTGCAACCCATCGGCGGGCTTGATGTAGAACGACAGCCGCTCTTCCACAAGAGCAAACCCCCGAAGCTCGAAGTCAAAGCGCTCCCGCGCCTCGCCAAACACCCGGCAGTATTTCACAAAATCTTCATAATTCTTTGTAATATAAGGAAATAATTGATAGCTATTTTAATCCGTCTACAATCTGTCGACAGGTGGCGGCCTCTGGCAGGGCCGGATCAGGGGGGCGGCGGGGTTCAAAATAGCGTAACCGGGCAAAAAATTAAGCCGCGCATGACGGCTTTCTACCAAACTAAAACTGGATAACCCGGAAGAACCTGAGCGCCCGGAAAGCGCCATAGCCTAAAACGCCGGCGCATACCGCTATGAGAATGGCAAGGTATACGTTGCGCCGTCCCTTTACAGC
>JAIRSL010000118.1 GCA_031255475.1 Treponema sp. | reverse complement strand
GGGATGACCAGATCCAGGTTTCCTTCCCTAAGCCGGGTATCCAGTTCCCCGTTGAACCTGCTGTTCATCCCCATTGCCATAGACCGGCCCGGAAAGGCTTCCAGAGACGCCTTCCCTTCCACCCGGCCCTTTACCGAGATGAGATTTCTCCGTATCCCCGTATCCAGATTAAGGCCGGAAAGGGAAAACCGGTTCCCTCCCATGAGGAGCCCGCACCCGCCGCCCCGTATTTTAAGGGCAATATCCCCGGAAAACCCGGCAAGCCAACTTCCGGGGCTTTCACCCGGTGTTGCGCCGGAAACGCCTTCCGCCTGTGCCCCGGTTTTCGCAAGCAGAACCTCCCAATCCCCGGCGTGGTCAAGGTCCAGGGAAAGCTCCGGTTTATCCAGCCGGATCCGGCTGAGGGCGGCCGCGCCCTTCCCTTGCAGGATGCCCAAAAGGGAGAAAGATACCCGCAGCCGGGCAAGGGAAACCAGAGGCTCCGGGGAGGACCCGTAAATCCGTATGCCCCGTATGTCAAGGGTGCTGAAAAGGGAAGGCCCCATGGACGAGTATTCTATCCTCATGCCCAGGAATGCCTCTCCCTGAGCGAGGAGTTCATCCCGCAGGGCCGTCATTTTCGTAAAAAGCTCTCTTTGCAGGGGCCGTACAATCAGAACGGTAACGGCAATCAGCGCCGTAAAAACGAGGATACTGAAAATTATACGTGCAGGACGGTTTTCCTTCATGGCCGCTACAATTATCTGCCGACTGATACTAATAATTATATACTATCTATCGAACCTATTCTTGTGGTACAACAACGTTGCTATGTCTATTATACATAATTTTGCGGTATTTGAGGGAGGAGACGGGAGCGGAACCACCACCCAACTGGAACTTTTGCGCAAACGGCTTGCGGGACCCGGCTTTCCGCCTTTTCACGCCACCTTCGAGCCTACCGGCGGCCCCATAGGGGTCCTGATCCGTAAGGTATTGAAAGGGGAAATCGCCGTGCGGCCCGAAACCGCGGCCCGGCTGTTCGCCGCCGACCGGAACGAACACCTCTACGGCCCCGGAGGCATCGTGGAACGCTGCGGACAGGGGGAACTGGTCGTGTCCGACCGCTATACCCCGTCTTCCCTGGTTTACCAGGGCATAACCTGCGGGGATGAACTTCCCGCTTCCCTGAACGCTTCTTTCCCGCTTCCCGAACTCCTTATCTTTTTCGATCTGGAAAGCAAGATCGCCCTTAACCGCATAGCTTCCCGGCCCGGCAGGGACATCTACGAATACGCCGATTTTCAGGAGCGGGTCCGTTCCCGGTACAAGGCCCTGTTCCCCCGGTACAAAGCGGCGGGCGTGCGGGTGGAATGGCTGGACGCTTCCCTGCCGCCTGAGGAAATTGCGGAACAGGTCTGGAGGGCGGTCAGGGAAATGCCGATAGTGGAAGGGGGAAGGGAAATGACAAAGTAGGAGCCGGAGCTTCGTGTGATAATAAAGAAAAAAATGCTTGCCGGTATCATGGGGATGCTGTTTCTCCTTGCCAATACCCCCGGTGCGGAAGCGTATCCGGTACAATATAAAGAACAATTTTACCGGCTGTTTCACCTGCACTATGTACAATACCCCGATGATACCATGGAAAACATCTACTGGCTGGAGCGGGCGGTAAAGGCGGATTTTGCCAACCCCCTCTACGCCCTTGCCCGCATAGAAGACGAGGCTCAGTGGGAAAAATACCGTTATCTTTTCATGATGCACGTCAATCTTAAGCTGATTGAGCAGTACCTTTTCCTGGGAAACAAGTGGAACAAGCGGAACGCCTATTTTTACAACGCCCCATGGAAAGAACAAAATCTGGAGAGCCTTGAAACCGCGGAAACCTGCTTCCGCGCGGCCCTTTCCTACTGGGACGACGCGCGGGAATGGGCGGAGAAGGCCCTGGACCGCCGCTTCCGGTTCATCAACCTGCGGAACGTCCAGTTCTGGGAAGATGAGGCGGGCCGCATCGCGGATAAGTCTCTGGATTACGAGAAAACCATCAACCGGGAACTGACCCTGTTACAGGGTGTCCGGGAAAAATTCCAGGCTATGGACGAAAATACCTACTAACGAGCGCGTATCACGAAAACAGATCCCCCTGGGCGGGGACGGCGGCGGCGTTCTCCCGGCGCGCCTCCGCCTGGCCGGGATCCGCGAGAAGGGCGAGGAAGTCCTCTTCGCTGAGGATAGGGACGCCCAAACGCCGGGCTTTCGCGTTCTTTCCCGATCCGGATTCAGGATCGTTGGTAACCAGGAAGGACAGGTCCTTGACCACCGATGACTTGGCGGCCCCGCCCAGGGCCCTGATCCGTTCTTCCGCCTCGCTCCGCTTCAGGGAGGCAAGCTCTCCGGTGAAACAGAAGGAGTATCCCCGCAGCGGCTGGGCGGTTTCTTCCGGCGGCGGCGCTATGGCGATGATCCCCCCCGCAAGAACGCCGTCCATCTCCGCAACGGTTTCCGCAAGGCCGCTTACGATGGTGCGGGCGGTGATCTCCCCAAGCCCGTACACATTCGCCAGGTCCTCCACCGAAGCGGAACGGAGCTTTTCCAGGGTATTGAAGCCCGACGCCGCAACCTTCTCCATGATGGTCTCCCCGACGCCTTCAAGATCGAAACCCGCCACAAACGCGGCCAGGGAGAGCCGGCGGGGCGTCATGATGTGGCGCGTTACCTTGGCAGCGGACAGTTCCCCCATCCGGTCGTATTCAGCCAGCTCCGCCGCCGTGAGGGTGTACAGGTCCGGGATATGGCGGACCCGGCCCCGGTCGAAAAGCTGGCGAATCAGCTTTTCCCCCAGTTCCCGGATGTCCAGGACGGAAACCCACTTTTCGATGCGGTGTAGCAGCCGCTTGGGGCAGTCCGCATTCGGACAGAAAAGCCGGGTTCCCCCGTCTTCCAGATCAGCGCCGCAGGTTCCGCATTTCCGGGGGAATTCGATGTCCCGCAGTTCCGGCCCTT
>JAIRSL010000081.1 GCA_031255475.1 Treponema sp. | reverse complement strand
GTTTTTTTAACCCCGCCAACCGGTGCGGGTTCTTGGTATCGTCGTTGGAATGGTGTCTGCCCGATACCCGCTGGTTACCGCGTCAGCATCGTTAGAACCGTCTGTATCCAGTCCGCCGCTTCCTGGGGATAATCGGATTGGACGGTCAGAAATTCAAAGAGGGCTTCCCGGTAGGAACCGGTAAAATAATAGACCTGGGCGAGGTAAAACCGGGCCCGGTTTTCGGAGGCGGCGCTGCGTGGCAGGGACAGATACTGAGTAAGTTCATCTTTGCATACGGGCCAGTCCCGGTTCTTGAACGAACCCTGCACGATGGAACGGAGAGGGTACTCCTCCCCGCCCGAAGGAGGCTCCAGGTCCTGATCAAAGACCTTGGGTGTTTTTTGGAGAAACCGCGGGGTTACTCTTTGCAGTCCAAGGCTGTTTACGGCTCGGGCCGCTTCGGGGCTTAACGGCGTAGGGGAGGGGACATCTCCGTAACCGCTTCCGGGGGAAACCGCGTTCATCGAGATGAGGGGAAGGGGAATGGACCTGATTCCCGGAGAATCGCCCAGCCCTATTCTGGACCCCGTAGAGACCTCCACCGGAATTACGGTGGCGTTGTAGCCGGGGTGAATCTCCACGTTGCCGGAAACCAGCGCATCTTCGGCTATAACCGCGTAGTAATAGGGGATACCCGGAACAGGGTAATCCATAAAGGGGGAAGAGATTCCGTCTTCAACAAGGACCGCGTTCAGGAGGTCCCTGGTCTTAGTGATAGGGTTGACACTCCGGTAAAGTACCGGATTCATGACCGGGGCGGTTGACCGGAAAGAAACGAGAACCCCGTCGCCCCGGACCGCGGCCTCCAGCCCGATGATTCCGGAAGCCGTACCGGGACCCCGGACAGAACGGGGGCTCTCGTCCTGAATTTCCCCCACCATAACGGTTACGGTGTTGCCGTAGGGCATAAAGATTTCGTACCGCTGACCCCACTCGTCACTGGCGGCTATAAAATAATGCCATTCTCCTGTTTTTTCCACCTCGTCTATGTAGGACTGAGCCCCATAAGGCGCTTCGATAGGGCGGATCAGGTAATAGGGATGGGCATTATCGAAGGGAGTTTGGGACCGGTAAATAAACACCGGACCCCGCACGTCCCGGGAATCCAGCCAGTTAAGGCGGACCAGGTTGTTCTTAACTTCTCCCCGGAGTTGGGAAACAAAAGGGGCGAAAATCGAATCACCGCTTCGGGTCTGGGCGCGGACCACAAACGGCGCTTGGAATACCAGAAAAGAGGCCAAAAGAATTACCGGTCTGAATTGAGGCGTTTTCATCATTAATTACAAAATACCCAGTATTGTGAGCCCGTTCCAAAACTGAACTTTCTGAACAGCCTCGTAGTAACAAAAATGCTTATGATACAAGCATAGGGGTAATAGGGCTAAAAATCAAGACGGACTTTTCGGGCTGGTCTAATTCCCCCTTCCCGCGTTTATCCGCCTTATACAACGCCGTCCCCGAAGTACATCGCGTAAAAATCCGCGCTTCGCGGAACGAAGAACCCGGAAACAGGCTCCCGGGTTCTTCGCTTTTCTACTTTTTAATATCCTTGAGGTAGTATTCCCCGCTTGAGAAATACTCTTTGGTAAGTTTTACCACCAAGGGGCTCAGGACGAGGACGGTGATCATGTTGGGCAGAATTATCAAAGCGTTGGCAAGATCGAGTACGGCAAGGATCGCTTCCAGTCCGAAAAAAGCTCCCACCATAACGCTTAGCGTATAGATGATCCGGGTGTATTTGGAAATTTTTGTGTTAAAGAAAAATTCCACGAGCTTTTCGGCGTACCAGATAACCGCGATGATGGTGGACAACACAAAGAGGAAGACAGAAATGGTGACAATATACGTGCCTGCGGGACCCAGTACTCTTTGAAAAGCCACGGCGGGCATGGTAAAAGCCTCGGCGGGGCCGACTTCTTTCCACACGCCGCTGGCCAATACCACCAGGCCGGACAAGGTACAGACAGTACCGTCGATAAGGACTTCAAAAACGCCCCACAAGCCCTGCCGCACCGGGTGGTCGGTAATGGCGGCGGCGTGGGCGATAGGGGCCGAGCCCATACCCGCTTCGCAGGAATAGGTAGCCCGGGCAAGGCCCATGCGGATGGCCATGGACACCCCCGCGCCGATGAATCCTCCGGCGGCGGCGGTCCCGGTAAAGGCCGATTGAAATACCAGGCTCAGACTGGGGAATAAATTCCCAATATTGGCGAACAGCACGACGAGGGAACCCGCAAAAAACAATATACACATGATGGGGACCAGCTTACTCGCCACCTTGGAAACCCGGATAAGGCCGCCTAACACAACAGCGCCCACCAGTACCATCAAAATAGCCCCGGCAAGGTATTTATTGATCCCTATGGCCTCGGCATTTTGAATGAGGGAAACAGATTGAGTTGCGATGGATGGGACATAGTATATCATGGCGACGAAGGCTCCCGCCAGGGCCATGGCTTTACCCACGGCTTTGCTGGGGAAACCCTTGGTCATGTAGTAACCGGGACCGCCGACATAGTGGCCGTCGGCGTTTTGTTCCCGGAAGTGAACCCCCAGCACGACTTCGGAAAATTTAGTGGCGCCCCCCAGGATAAAGATCACCCACATCCAGAAAAGCGCGCCGGGGCCGCCGAAGGCGATAGCCGCCGGTACCCCCACGATGTTGGAAGCCCCGATGGTGGAAGCCATGGCGGTAGAAACCGCAAAGAAGGGGCTTACCGTGCCTTCCCCCTTACCCTTGTCGAGGATCTTGCCGAAGGTCTGTTTAATGATATAGGGCAGATGCCGGATCTGAAAAAAATTGAGCCTGATGGTAAGGTAAAGTCCCCCGCCAACCAGAACAACCAGGAAGAGGATATTCCAGAAGAACCCTGAAATAGCACCGACGACCGCGAAAAAACTTTCCATAAATTCCTATCTCCTTGTTCATGGCCATTACCCATAATGCAACGGTATTACCGATAAAGGCCAATATTTTAAGGGCACAGGCCCTTATTTACTCATTCGGCGGAACCGTATAAAGATCCGCCCCGGAAAGATGAACCCTGGTTCCTTCAAGGATGTTCGCCGTCCAAGGACGCATAAATTTACATTTTTTTGCAAATTTATGCAAGATGGACATCATATTCTTTTTAGATTCATTGTACAAGGGGCGCTGCGGAAACTGGCGAACGATTTTAGGCGAGGGCGGTCTATTGGTACATATTCCAGGATAGAACTTTTGGAAAGAAGGGTTGTCTTTATCATTTGCAGTATCTGAGGGCTGGAAGCTATTACCCCGTCAAGGGTTTTGCATATCCACAACAACACCGATAGTATAAGCGCCGCCAATATTTGAGTAACTACCGCGTCCTCACTCGTCCCCCAAAAACTCGTTATCTTCGGCCTCTATTTGAAGAATCCATTGGTATGACGGTTTTCGTTGTCATAATACTTGATCTTCCGTCTCGGTTTTGGATAATACGGTTTCGTTTTTGGTTCCTTCAGGAAATTTACCTGCCGAAGCTGAACGGGCGGTTCATCCGCACCCCCGTTTCGAAAGATGATGTCCATGCGCCGTCCGTCCGACTTTTCCGAGTGTTCAAAATCCGCTATGATGTGTCCGGAGGATCATTATGGACATTCAGCAGGATTTGAAGGCCCGGCTTGCGGCGCTGGGTACGGCTGTCCCCGAAATACTCCTTCCCGGACCAGGGACGGATCTGCAAAAATGGGCGGTCATCGCCTGTGACCAGTTTACCCAGGACCAGGATTTCTGGGTCCGGGTCAAAGAAACCGCAGAGGGCGTTCCTTCGGCCTTGAACCTCATTCTGCCGGAAATTTACCTGGAAGAAGGGGACCGGGAGGAACATATCCGTCGAATCCGCGAAACCATGGAGGCGTATCTTGGGGGGAACGTCTTTGCTCCGGCTTTTACAGGCTGCGTCTATATAGAACGGGCTACCTCTTTTCATCCTTGCCGCAGGGGGCTTGTCCTTGCCGTAGACCTGGACATGTACGACTGGAAAGCCGGCGCCCGTTCCCTCATCAGGGCCACCGAAGGGACCCTTCCCGAACGGCTCCCTCCCCGGGTAGACATACGCCGAGGAGCGGTACTGGAGACCCCCCACATTCTGATCCTCATTGACGACCGGCAAGACGCGCTGATCCCCGCGCTGGGCGAACGGGCCAAGCGGTCCGCCCCTCTCTACGAGACATCCCTGATGATGGGCGGCGGCAGGGTTTCGGGCTGGGCCCTGGATACGGAGGACGACTGGACGGCGCTGGCTGACGGGCTTGAAACCCTGGCCGGATTGTCCCCGGCCCGTTACGGGATTTCCGAACCCTTCCTCTACGCCATGGGGGACGGCAATCATTCCCTGGCGACCGCCAAAGCGGTCTGGGACGAATACAAGGCCGCTCACGCCGGCGACCCGGATCTGGCCTTCCATCCCGCCCGCTGGGCCCTGGCGGAAGTGGAAAACCTATACGATCCGGGCATAGCCTTTGAGCCCATACACCGTCTCCTTTTCGGGATCGCCATCGGAGAAACCCTGGACATACTCGCCGCCCTGCCCGGCTTTTCGAGCCGGCCGGTCTCCGGCCAAGAGGAACTCGCCCGCCTTGTGGGGGACCCGGACGCGCCTCGAAGCCGACTGGGGCTTATCTCCGGGACGGAATACCGCCTGGCAGAAACCTCGGCTCCGCCGGTTGTCACCGAAAGCCTCCAGCCCCTGCTGGACGCCTTTGTCCGATCCCGCACGGCCGGACACGGGGCGGTTTCCATCGACTATATCCACGGCGAAGAAGAGCTTTTCCGCCTGGCCGAGGGATCGGCGTCCTCAAAGGCCCCTGTCCGCACGGGCATCCTCCTTCCGCCGGTCAAGAAAAGCGGTCTTTTTGAGACCGTGGCGCGGTCCGGCCCCCTCCCCCGGAAAAGTTTTTCCATGGGAGAAGGCATAGAGAAGCGCTACTATCTTGAATGTCGCAAACTTTTTGTGTAAGATAAAAAATGTAACGAATTGAATGTGGCGGCCTTGAGGCGGACGCAGGGCGGGTTTTGTTTGAAACCGCGCGTTCGTTACGTGACGTACCAGCCGGCGTGGTGGAATGGTAGACACGGCAGACTCAAAATCTGCTGTCCGCGAGGATGTAAGAGTTCAAGTCTCTTTGCCGGCAAACTTAATTCCTTATCCTGTAATGAATTACAAACGACTTCTTTTTAACTTATTTTTGGATTACCTGGCATCGTGCACTAATGCGCGGTTTCGGAAGGAAACCGCGGGCCGTTTATCCCAGGCCCACATCCATCGCCATCATAATCGCAAAGCCCAGCATAAGGCCGGTGGTGGCGATATGATCGTTTCCCTCCCGGTAGGCTTCGGGGATGAGTTCTTCGGCAACCACGAAGATCATGGCGCCCGCGGCAAAAGCCAGGGCGTAGGGAAGGACGGGCTGTATGAAGAAGACTAAGGCCGCCCCCAGGACGCCGGCAACCGGTTCCACGAGGCCGGAAAGCTGGCCGTACCAAAAACTCCTGAACCGCGAGGCCCCGTCCCGGCGCAGGGGGATGGAAACCGCCGCGCCTTCGGGGAAATTCTGGAGCCCTATGCCCAGAGCCAGGGCGACCGCGCCGGCGAAACCCGCGCCGGGAATACCCACGGCGGCGGCGCCGAAGCCTACGCCCACCGCGAGGCCCTCCGGAATATTGTGAAGGGTAATGGCCAGAACCAGCAGGATGGAACGGCTCCAGGACGTTTTGATCCCTTCGGCTTCTTCCCGCTTGTGTTCAAGGTGCAGGTGGGGGAGGATCCGGTCTACTCCCCGGAGAAAGACGCCGCCCATCAGAAAGCCCGTAACCGCGGGTATCAGGGGAGATGTTCCGGCGGCTTCGGCCATGGCTATGGCCGGAGCCAGCAGGGACCAGAAGCTGGCCGCGATCATGACGCCTCCGGCAAAGCCGAGCATACCGTCCAGGACCTTGCGGTTGATGTCCCGGAAGAAAAACACCGTTCCCGCGCCCAGAGCGGTAAGCCCATACGTAAACATCGTGGCAAGAAGGGCCTGCAAGACCACGTGTTGACTGCTAAACCACATCATATTGGTAAGTTTACTATATATCGGACAAAACGGTAACTATTCACCGCTTCCGGTCATGCGTAAAGGGGCCGGTATTAGTTCCCTCCATAACTCACAAGTAAATTTTACTTACTAATTTAGTCTGTTTTTAGTAAATGATTTAAATATTTTTAGTTTTTTATAAAAAAATGGCGTAATTTATCATAAATTTTAAATTATTCTTGACAAATCAGATGCATGAACCTAGAATTTGATAAAACGTTTTACATGAATGGAGGTTTTTATGAAACGCATGATCCAAGTTATCGTGTTCGTACTTGTCGGTTTGAGCCTTGTAATGCCGGTCTTCGCCGGGGGCTCAAAGGAAAGCGCTGCCGGCGGAAACAAGCTCATCATCTTCCAGTCCAAAGTGGAAATTTCATCCCAGCTTGAAGAAGCGGCCAAAGCATATCAGCGGGAAACAGGGGTTGAAGTCGAAGTGTGGGGGACCACCGGGGACGATTACTTCCTGCAACTCAGGAATCGTCTGGCCAATAACCAGGGGCCGGACCTCTTCAATCTCCGCACGGATGCCGAAATAGGGCAGATGTCCAACTACCTGGAAGACCTGGGCGGCCTTTCGGTAACCCAAAAGATCGCGGGGGACCTTCTGGGCAAGGCGGGAAGCAAAATCATCGGCGTCCCCTATACCGTGGAAGCCTTCGGCCTGGTCTACAACAAGGGGCTTATCGACGCTTCACAAGTTACGAATTACGACGCCTTCGCGGCCATGATGCGGGACCAGAAGGCCAAGGGGATTAACGGCGTGGGTCTTTCCCAGGAAGCCTACTTCCTCATCGGCCACATCCTGAACACTCCTTTCGCCCTTCAAAGCGATGTGCGTGGTTTTATCGACCGGCTCAACAAGGGAGAAGTCAAGATGGCGGATACCCCGGAATTCGTGGAATTTGCCCGTTTTATGGAAGCCATCAGGGATTATTCCTACAACCCTCTGGAAGTGAACTATGACCGGGAATGCGGGGATTTTGCAACCGGCAAAACGGCGGCGATCCATCAGGGGAACTGGTGTTATCCCATGTTCGCCGATTACCCGGTGAATTTCCAGATGGCCTTTATGCCCTTCCCCCTGGCCGGCAACGACAAACTGGCCGTGGGCGTACCGTCCTGGTGGTGCGTCAATTCCCAGGTTTCGGACGCCAGAAAGAAACTTGCCAAAGATTTCATCGAGTGGCTTTACAACAGCGAAACCGGCAAGAAGTACCTCTACAGCGAATTCCAGTTTATACCGGTGGTGAGCGGCGCCGACGCGGGTTCCCTGGATCCCCTCTCCGCCGATGTCTCGCGCTTCGCGTCCGCGGGCAAGATACTCCCCTGGGCCTTTAACTTCTGGCCCGCGGGCATCGTCGAGGTCCACCTTGCCCCGGCAGCCCAGCAGTTCTTTGCCTCCAAAATGAGCGCCGGCGAATTCCTCGCCGTTCTGGACAAAGCCTGGGCTGCGGCAAACAACCGCTAGTAGGTTGTAAAGGCTAAACGGAGAAATACGGTCCGCAGATTACGCGGATTGTCACAGATTATGGATACTTTTGATACGAAAAATCTGTGTAATCTGCGGACTTTGTTGGAATGTATTTTAGTCATTTAGTGTTTTCAAAGTACTAGTAGGTTGAATGGCTCATGTTACGCCGGGACCGTTCGGGGATTAATCCCGGATTAAATCCCCGCGTAACATGAGGCCGTAAGCCGGAGGATAAAATTATGAAACAACTGCGCGGCGCCGGATGGTATGCGCTCTTTACGGTTCCTTTATTGTTTGTGTTCACTACGGTAGTCATCATTCCGTTTGTTATCGGGATAGGGTATGCGTTCTTTTCATGGGACGGCCTGCCCCTTAACCCGAAGATATTTGTGGGAATATCCAACTTTACCAGGCTCACGGCAGATAAACGGTTTCTCGCTTCCGCGGGGTACACCGGGATCTTTACGCTTCTTTCCGTTGTTACCATTAATGCGCTGGGTCTCGTTTTCGCCCTCCTGGTCACAACGCGGCTCAAAGTCCGCAATGTCGCGCGGACCATGCTTTTTGCTCCGTATATGATAGGCGGCCTGATTCTGGGTTATATCTGGAAATTCATTCTTGGCGACGCCTTTAAAGCAATAGGCGAAGCTACGGGGCTTACCTCTATATTCTTCAACTGGCTGCTCCACCCGCGCATGGCCCTTATCGGACTTTCGGTGGTGACCACCTGGCAGATGGCCGGTTACATCATGATCATCTACATCACCGGTATTCAGTCCATTCCCGATGAGGTGATCGAGGCGGCCCGTGTGGACGGCGCGGGTTTTTTGACCACCTTGTTCAAGATCCGTTTTCCCCTGATTATGCAGTCATTCACGATATGTCTTTTTCTTTCCCTTTCCTACTGTTTTAAAATATTCGACGTAAACCTCTCGCTGACCGGCGGCGGCCCCTATAATTCAACGGAACTGTTCGCCATGAATATTTACCACGAGATTTTCTTTCTGAACAACTACGGATACGGCCAGGCGAAGGCCATAGTCTTTTTCGTCATCGTGGCGGCGGTTACCACCGTCCAGGTAAGCATAACTAAAAAACGGGAGGTAGAAATGAAATGAAACGGAGCGCCACATTTAATACCCGCAGAAACATTATCCTGAGCGTCCTTCTCCTTGCCTTTTGTTTGATGTATCTTTTTCCCGTCTACATAGTCCTGGTGAATTCCTTTAAGAACCGGGCGGAACTGTACGAAGACATCCTCGCCTTTCCCAAGACGTTTAGTTTTCAGTATTACATCAGCGCCATGAGCAGGATGAATTTCATTTCCGCCCTGACTAATTCGTTTATAGTCACCGTAGTTTCCCTGTTTTTCATCGTGATATTCTCTTCCATGTGCGCATGGATGCTGGTGCGCCGGAACGGCAGGCTTTCAAGGCTCATCTTCATGATCTTTGTCACTACCATGCTGATTCCCTTCCAGACCCTGATGATGCCCCTGATGCAGGTCATGGGCGGCATCAAGAGCATTTTGGGTATTCCCATGATAGACACCCTGGGGGCGCTTATCTACATGAACATCGGGTTCGGCGCAAGCATGGCGGTCTTCCTGTTCCACGGCTTTGTCAAATCGGTCCCCCTTTCCCTGGAAGAAGCCGCCACCATAGACGGCTGTTCCTGCTGGGGAGTGTTCTGGCGTATCGTCTTTCCCATGCTCAAGCCCGTTACGGTGACAGTAATGGTACTGGACGTAATCTGGATATGGAACGATTACCTTCTGCCCTCGCTGGTTCTGACGAGCAAGGCGAACAGGACCATCCCCCTTTCGACCGCCTCGTTCTTCGGTGAATTCTCGATACAGTGGAACATGGCCATGGCCGGCCTTATGCTCACCATCATTCCGGTAATCGTGTTCTACCTTTGTTCTCAAAAATACATCATCAAGGGAGTTGCCGCCGGAGCGGTCAAGTAACATGCGCTACACGATTGGTTTTCCCGGTACCGATCCCGCGGATCTTCTGGTAAACGAAACGATTTTTCATAACGCCAACGGTTACATCGGAGTGCGTTCCTGCTTTGAGGAAGGGTACGCCCCCGGCATAAACAGTATACGCGGTTCCTACATCAACGGGTTTTACGACTTTGCGGAAATGAAGCAGGCGGAAAAGCTCTGCGGCCTTATCGAAGAAAAACAGACCATGCTGAACGTGGCGGATACCCAGGGGATCAAACTCTTTATAGACGATGAGGAATTCAGCTTGTGGAACGGCGCGGTCCTTGAAGGGAGCAGAACCCTGGATATGGAAAAAGGTTTTACCGAACGCCGTATCCTCTGGCGTTCGCCCCGGGGAAAGGAGGCGGAGATACGGATCCGCCGCCTTGCCTCCTTTACCCGGCTTCCCCTCTTCCTCATCGACTATTCGGTGCGGGCGCTCAACTTTTCCGGCGTCCTGCGCTTTGTTTCTACCCACAAGGGGGATGTCCGGAATTACAGCAACCCCGACGATCCCCGCGTTGCGGCGGAAAGCGTACATTATCTGACGCCGGTACGCGCAGACATTGAGGGAACGTCTTCTTTCATCAGCAGCGATACGGTCCGCTCCGGGCTGCGGGTCTGTACCGGCGTTACCCACACTCTCAGGCCGGAAGACGGCGCCGCGGCTGACTGCCTGCCGGATACGGCCGTCCGCAAATCAGGACACCGCGCCGAAACCGAAATCATCACCACGCTTGAAAAGGGCGGAACGGCGCAACTGCTGAAATATTCCGTTTTTACCGACAGCCTCAGGTATGCGGACTGTGAACAACGCGCGCGGCGGGAACTGCGTGAAGCCGCCGAAGGCGGGCCCGAAACCGTTTACCGCGCCCAGGAAGCGTACCTCGCGGATTTTTGGGACAAAGCGTATCTGAAAATTGAAGGGGACGAAAAGCTCAACACCGCGGTAACGTACAATATGTACCAGCTCTTGCAGTCCGCGGGGAAAGACGCTCACGGTACTATAGCTGCCAAAGGTTTGAGCGGCGAAGGCTACGAGGGGCACTACTTCTGGGATACGGAGATGTACATAGAACCCTTCTTCACCCTTACGGTTCCGGAGATCGGCAGAAACTTTATTTCCTACCGTCACGCCACCCTCGGCGAAGCCCGGAAAAACGCCGGGGCATTGGGCCACAAGCGGGGGGCGCTTTTCCCCTGGCGGACCATCATGGGCCGGGAATGTTCGGGGTACTTTCCCTCGGGAACGGCCCAGTACCACATCAACGGCGACATTGCGTGGTCGGTGGTTTCCTATTACCTGGCTGCCGGGGATTTCGATTTTATCGTGGAAAAAGGCGCGGAGCTTCTCTTTGAATGCGCCCGGCTCTGGATGGATGCCGGCGTCTGGTACAAGGGCCGTTTCGAGATCCACTGCGTGACCGGCCCCGACGAATATACCTGCCTGGTGAACAACAATTATTTTACCAATCTTGCCGCAAAGTTCAATTTGCGCTGGGCCGTGCGGTTTTACGCCATGCTGCGGGAAGCGGGCGCGCTGGAAAGTCTTGCGCGGAAGATCGATCTTACGGCAGACGAAATCGCCGGCTTTGAAAAGGCCGAACAGGCAATGTACCTTCCCTACGACGAGGAACTGGGGATTAACCCTCAGGACGATTCGTTCCTTTCCAAGAAACGGTGGGACCTGGCGAACACGCCGAAAGAGGATTTTCCCCTGCTGCTTCACTACCACCCCCTGCACCTCTACCGCCGCCAGGTCTGCAAACAGGCGGATACCGTACTTGCCCATTTTATTTTTGAGGACGCCCAGAGCGAAGAAACCATACGCAAATCGTTTTTGTATTACGAAGGGATCACCACCCACGACTCCTCCCTTTCGACATGCATCTTCAGCATAGCGGCCTCCAGACTGGGGTTCCGCGAGAAGGCATACGCCTACTTCGGCGATTCCGCCATGCTGGACCTGTACAACACCCACGGCAATACCAAAGACGGGATACACACCGCCAACATGGGGGGCGTCTGGATGGCCATTGTCTACGGCTTTGGGGGGGTCAGGATCGCGGAATCGGGCTTGTCCTTTAGCCCGCGTCTGCCGGAACAGTGGCAAGCCTGCTGTTTCCGAATCGCCTACCGGGACAGCCGCGTCCAGGTGGAAATGACCGGAACGGGAACGACCTTTACGCTTCTTACGGGAACGGAAAAGATCATCCAGGTTTACGGCAAACCCCTCACGCTCCGGGACACCCTTAGGGTTGCGGGCGAGTAAGCGCCGTTCTAACGCGCACGGGGTGAACTTATCACTTATTGACAACAAATGAACTAAAAGTTTCTTGACAAAAATGAAAAATGGCTGTATCATATCAAAATAAGGAAATTGTGATATGGGATTACAGTATATTGAAGTTTTAATACCTTTTGTTGCGTTGTCCATTCCTGTTATCGCTATAACTCTTTCGTATAAACAAAAAACCCAAAAGAATAGGATCAGGGAGCTTGAATTACAAAAGGAAATATTGGAATTAGAAAACGAAAAACAGAACAGTAAAATAAAATTATTAGAAGAAGAAAATAAAAAATATGATAAAATAATCAACGAGAAATAGAATTGGTGCGATAAAACCGACAGATTCAGGAGGCCGCTGTTTCAGAAGCTGAAATCCGCAGGCTTTCACCCGCGCAAAGAACGCTCCCTGTCAACCGGCAGCTTTGTTGTGAGGCTTGCGGGCCGCCAGGGAAAAGGTCAGGGGAACACGCTCGGGATGCTCCCGCAAAACGAACTCACTTTCCGTATCGTTGACATTGTCGTTGCCGCGGGTCTGAATCATCGCCGGGTAGGGCTTCCACATCATCGTCCGGTGCTCCCGGAAGGACTCGATTCCCAGCCCGGCGTCGAGCAGGACGGTGATGATCTCCGAGAGCGGGTGCGCCCACTCGTGGCTGCGCCGGTGGCTGAGCGTTGCGCGGCTTGAATAGTCGGCGCCCCCATCCCAGGTGACCGGCTCTTTTGA
>JAIRSL010000074.1 GCA_031255475.1 Treponema sp. | reverse complement strand
TCCATCTGGCCCGAAAGTCCATGTTTCCCGTACTGCCTGCGGGGATACCGGGACGGTCAAACCAGTTACCAAAGTTATCGCGGCATTCCCAGCCCGCGAAGGTGTAACCGGTACGTGAGGGATCGGGAGGGGTAAAACCGGCATCGGTACTCCGGTAATAGCCGAGGTTTTCCACCTCATCACCGGGATCAAACTCGCCGCCGTTCAAATTGTATGTTATGAGGTATTTATGATTCAGGTCCGCCAGGGTCAGCGTATAGGTTTTTTCGCTCCGCAGATTCCCCCGTACCTGTACCAGCTCCGATACCACCCCGTATAGATCGCCATTCGCGTCAAACAGTTGGATACTGAACAAATACGCTCCCGCGTCATGGGTTTGTGTATAGATGAACTGATCTCCGTTTACGACAGCCGCCGGAGAGGGCGTAAGATCTTCCCCGTCCTTATAAACCTTTGCCGCGGCTATGTTGTGTCCGTCAGGCAGGTTGACCGTTATGGAGACGGTTCCCGTCCCGGTTAAAACCGGCGCCACGGTAAACACCAGCGTGTCCGGCTCAAGCGTGATTTCCTGTTCCGCGATGGTCCCCTCCAGTATTAAAAAACGGTCCCCGTTATAGCCTTTAAGGGTAAACGTATAGGTCCCCGGTTCAAGGTAAATCACTGTATCCTCAAAAATCTGTTGTTCAATCTTGGTTTCCTCTTCCCCAACCAGACCGGCAGACAGTTCCCAGTACCTTACGTCATCTAAGGCGGCGTTTGAGGGCCGTACCGTGCGGCTCCCCATACCGGCCGCCCCTATGCTGACCCTGACCGCCGCCTTTCCGTCTAACCCGGAAACCGGATCGGTGTCCGGCCCCGCCATATTACAGGATATAAAAAGCAGCAGCAGAAAAGCCGCCGCGCCGCTACGTATTCTTCTCATCATGTGCCTCCTTATCTATATTTATTTATGGTAACCCGGCAGCGGGCCGATACTTTTTCGCCTTTGGCGGTGGTTACCACAACCAACAGTTCGTATATCCCCGGGCCTTTTTCGCTGCCCGTCACGGTGTAGGCAGAAGCATCCGCGCCATTGATTGCCTTTCCGTTCCAGTACCATTGATAGGATGCACCATCGTATCCGGTAACGGAGAATGAGATAGAGTCATCCAGGAACAGGGGTACATCGGAAAGCGAAGGATCGCCCGGAACGGCCTGTAAGATTATCGTAACGGGAAGAGAGGAACTACCGGAACCGGCCCATTGGGCGGTAAAGATAACGCCGCCGGTTACCGTGTAAGACACCCCTCCCTGGAAGGTCTCTGTTCCGTTATTCCAGCCCGCAAAAACCTTGCCCGCGGGGGCGGTCATGCCGCCCTGTCCGGGAAGGTGCACCACGGTTCCGGCGTTCACGGTTTGCGCCGCAGGGACGGTCCCGCCGCCTTCCCCCGTGGCGTATGTTACGGTGTATTGTGACGGCGTATCACCGCCTTCGCCATCGGCCTTATAATAACAATCACTACCACCGATAGCCATGCCAACATTGAGGAGATTGATCAGTATGCGAAAGTAATTCGTCGGACTGTTCGACGGATTGGAAAACCTCAATTCTGTTCCGCTGACCGTATAATCGGCCGATCCGCCGTCAATGGATTGTCCGTTCAGCGTGAGAATCGCGCTGATGCGCCCGTTCGATGTGGTGACCGTGGCAACGCCATTGGTGAACGCATCACCGGTAAGTCTGCCGTCAGCCGTAAACTCGAACACAACAGACTCGCCGCTATTAGCGGCATCCTGTGTCGAGTGCCACGTTGCTACAAGGGCGCTGTCGATACTTCCATCGTCCTCGTCCTTACCGCCGTTGCCGCCGCCGGCCGGGTTTCGGCACCCCGCCAGACCAAAGACCGCCGTCATAGCCAACAGTCCCAACAATAAAAACTTTTTTATTTCCTTCATTTTGACAATTTTTCCTTCGTAGTCTTTCCTACTGTTAAATTGCTATCGCCCGTTCGTACGAAGGGCGCCTCCTGAGAGATATATAACGAACGGTATTTCGGCCTCCTCCGGCATGTCACGGCGGTTATTGACGCCGCGACAGTCGCCGCCGGGGAAGGCTTTTTCCGCGTTTTGGAAACAAGCGGCAGAACCGCATGGGAGAAAAAGAGTATTGGATACGGATGAAAACGAGCGGGGTTTGTTACAGGATAATTTCCGGTAAATTTATTGGGGGGGGGGGGGGGGGGGGGTTTTCTACTGTATTGCTGTTATATTTGTCAAGCCCTGATTTGCGGAAAAAAGAAAAAAACGCGATCTTTTCGGTTCTTCCGGCATACATACCCAGGCCGCCCCTTTCTGTAAACGTTTACCCAATTTTATTCCCTTTCTATGTCAAAAGTCAACATCAATTTCGTAATTAAATTCAAGAATATCAAACCAAAAGCCCGCGCTTGTCCGCGTATTTCACGGTTAATTTTCCTTTTTTATGCGTTCATCCGCCGTACATTCCGGGGTTGCCTTGCTATTTAACCGGTAAAGAGCTATATATTAACTATATGGCCGGTACGCTTTCGCCCTATCGCCTGGCAAAGGCCAGGGATTTGTATAACATGTTCAATGTATTCAACTCCCTTTCCTGGCAGTTTCTGGTGGGGCCCATCATCATCCTGCTGGCAATGCGGCTTAACGCTTCTTCCACGGTTATCGGCCTCATCAACGCCATGGTGTATATGGCGTTCTTTTTTTTGCCGCTGGGGAAGATGCTGGCCGGAAAGATTCCTATTATAAAGATCTACGGGGCGGCCTGGATTACCAGGGCTGTGGGGATGAGTCCCGTACTCCTGGTTCCGTCCGCGGTGTCCGCCGGAAGGCTGGATACCGCCGTGGCCCTGATTGTCCTGGGAGTGTTTATTTTCCACGCGACACGGGGTATCGGCATGATCGCCAATAACCCGGTGCTGGATCAGATGGCGGCGGGTCCCGACCGGGGCAGCTATATGACCCAGATTCAGATCATCAACAGCGCGGTTACCATGTTTGCCAGTTTCGCCATCGCGGTAGTTTTGGGCCGGGACCCTCCGCTGGTTTTGTACGCTGTCCTCATTGCCACGGGTATCGCCGGGGGGGTAACGAGCGGGATCATGGTGCTGAAACTTCCCGAACCGGAAACGAACGGCGGGAACAGGAGCATGAGTTTTTTCGGCATCTTCCGGGAAGCGTTTGCCCGGCCGCCGATTAAGCATTTTATCATCGTACTGGTACAGGTGATTTTTGTTTCCGGCATTGCCCGCGCTTTTATCACCGTGTACGCCAGGGAGGTGTTCAACCAGGGCGACGGCATGGTTTCCCTGTATTCGGTATTTGGCGGCATGGGGAACCTGATGATAGGGCTGCTCATCAAATTCCTGGTGGACAGAATCGGTGTTAAGCCCATCTATATCGTCTGTACGATTATCAGCCTTGCGGGGATGATTCCCATTATCTTTTTTCCCGCTTCGGCAATAGAAAACACCGTTACTGTCGTTCTATATCTTACATGCATGTTCTTTATCCTCAACTTTGGATTTTTGGGAGCCGAAGGGATTGCGCAGACATACTTTCTTGCCCTTGTTCCGGCGGGATTGATGATGGACATGGGGATACTGTATTTCTTTATGTTCGGCGTTTCAGGCGCGGCGGGTTCTTTCATGGCCGGCATACTTCTGGATATGTTCGCCGGTTTTGGGGTTTCCACCTTCATTTCTTATAAGATACTCTACGGCATCCTGATTGCGATAACGATTGTCACTCTGATCCTGCAAAAAAAACTCGCGCCCCTGGGTTCCCTGCCTTTCAGGGGCGCCCTGGAAGTTATGTTTTCTCCCCGGGATCTTAAGGCTATTACCCTGCTGGAAAAGCTGGACAAGTCCCAGGATACCAGGGAAGAAGAAGCGCTTCTTGAGGCGCTCCACGATACCCCTTCCATGCTGTCCCTCACCGGGCTGCTGAACAGGGCCCGTTCTCCCAGGCTGACGGTGCGCCAGGAATCGCTCCGCGCACTAGGGGCGCTGCGAACGCTGAACGAGGACGCGGAAAAAGCACTTATGGCGGATCTGATCAACAACCCGTACACCACCGCATACTATTCCGCCCGTATCCTGGGGACCCACGGCTGTACGGCGGCAATACCGGTCCTGCGGGAACTGGTCTCGTCGGAGGATTACATGCTGGCGGGAGAGGCGATGATCGCCCTGGCGCGGCTTAAAGACGAAGGCTTCCGGCCCCGGATTGAGGAGATTATCGCGGACACGGATAATCCCCGGCTCAAAATCATGGGCGTGGAAGCCTTTGGAATTTACCGTTCTTCCAAATCCCTTTCCACGCTTCTGGAAATATTGAGGGGCGCGGATCCTCCGCCTTACCTTAGGGATCAGGTGGTCCTGTCCATGGCAAGTATTCTGGACACGCAAAACCAGTTCTACCAGCTTCTTGTCCGCTTTCTGGACGATGAATCCCTGGCGGTAACTCTTGCCATGGACGAGGCCGAATCCGCGGTTGAATTTTACAACGCCGCTTTCGGCAGGCGGAAAAAAAGCGTCCTGGCGGGAAGCGGCAGACAGGCAAAGATGCTGCAAACCGCGGTATCCGCCTATGTACGGGATCATAACGGCGCGCTTCTCTCCCGGTGGATTCTGGAACTCCCCGAAGAAATCGCCGATACGCAGGTCTCCATAATCCTCTCCGAAGCGGCGCTGGACGACGAGCTTATTTCCCACCGCCGCCTTCAACTCCTTATCGCTCATTGGACCGCCTGGGAGCTCAGGGTCTGGACCCGCCATTTGAAAGGCTGAGGTTTGGCCGGCGCGCCTGAGGAAAGACGGGCCGCGCCGGCTGCCTGATAGTTCTCCTTTTACACGTCCACGCGGCATATACGCCGGCCGGTCGTAACGGCGCGGGAAAACCGGAAACTTTATACAAATTTGACAATCCCCTCATATAAATTTGACATCCGGGTATTACGTTAATGACGTAACGTGAAAGACGGTACAAAGGCTCCGGTCCGTTACAAACAACTTTACGGAAAAGTGGAGGAGAAGTGAAAATGAAGAAAGTGTTAATTCCGGCAATGGCGGCGCTTCTGGCCCTTAATCTGTGGGCGGGGGGCGGAAAAGAGGCCGCGGGTCCGAAAGCGGACATCAACGTTATTTCCAGGGAAGAAGGTTCGGGTACGCGGAGCGCTTTTACCGAGCTCTTTGACGTTCTGGACGCGGACAAGGCAGACGACACCACGGTACGAGCCGAGATTACCAACAGTACGGCGGTTATGATGACCACGGTTGCGGGGGACAAAAACGCCGTGGGGTACATCTCCCTGGGATCCTTGGGACCTCTTAACAATACGGTTAAGGCTCTCAGGATAGACGGCGCGGAAGCAACGGCTGCCAATGTCGCAAGCGGCGCGTATAAAATCTCCCGGCCCTTCCTGATTGCGGTAAAAGGCACGGTGAGCGGCCAGGCGGCGGATTTCATCAATTATATCATGAGCAAAGACGGACAGGATGTAGTCGAAAAGAACGGGTATATCCGCATCGGCGATACGGGTCCCTTTACCGGCGGCAGGACTGCCGGCAAGATCGTCGTCGCCGGTTCTTCTTCGGTCACGCCGGTTATGGAAAAATTGAAGGAAGCCTATCTTAAGATTAACAGCGGCGCCGACATAGAGATTCAGCAGAGCGATTCTTCCACGGGCATGAACGCTGTCATAGACGGGGTGTGCGACATAGGAATGGCTTCGCGGGAAATAAAGGACAGCGAGATCCAAAAGGGGCTTACCGGTACGGTCATCGCCATGGACGGGATCGCGGTCATCGTCAACACGGAAAATCCCCTGAGCGATCTTACCAGGGGGCAGGTAAAGGCCCTTTTTACCGGAGAAGTTACCTCGTGGCAGGAAATCGCCCGGTAAGCATCCCCGGATAGACGTATAGAAGACAGCGCGGGGCCGGGTCCTGCGGCCCTGCCGTCCGGAGGCTGAATGAAAGAAAAGATAATGCGGGTGGTGTTTTTGGCAGCCGCTTGTATATGTATCCTGTGCGTTGCCCTTATCTGCCTCTTCCTTTTTGTAAACGGTATTCCGGCAATAGTAAAGATAGGCCCCCTCAAGTTTTTAACCGGAACGGTCTGGAAACCGGGAAGCGGCATCTTCGGCATAGCGCCCATGATATTGGGCAGTATTTATGTTACGGCGGGGGCGATTATCTGCGGCGTACCGGCCGGGGTGCTTACCGCGGTGTTTATGGCGAAATTCTGCGGTAAGACGCTGCGGAAGATCATATCCCCGGCAGTATCCCTGCTTGCCGGCATCCCCTCCGTCATTTACGGTTTTTTCGCCCTGGTCGTACTGGTTCCCGTGAGCAGGGCCCTTTTCGGCGGCAGCGGTAAAAGCCTCCTTACGGCTTCTATCCTTTTGGGGATAATGATCCTGCCGACCATCATCAGCGTTTCAGAAGCCGCCCTCCGCGCGGTGCCCGAAATATACTACGAAGGGGCGCTGGCTTTGGGGGCAACCCATGAACAGGCGGTCTTCTTTACGGTACTCCCCGCCGCCAAACCGGGAATCCTGGCCGCCGTGGTCCTGGGCATAGGCAGGGCCATAGGCGAAACCATGGCGGTGGTCATGGTAGCGGGGAATCAGGCGGCCATGCCGGAGAGTCTCGTGAGGGGGCTCAGGACCCTTACGGCCAACATCGTGCTGGAAATGGGCTATGCCGCCGATCTCCACCGCGAAGCCCTGATAGCCACGGCAGTGGTACTTTTCGTGTTTATTCTTATTATCAACCTGCTGTTATCCCTTCAGAAGAGGATGGCCAAAAGATGAAAAGAACGAAATCCTTTTCTTCCGGGCGGTTTAATCCGGTTTTCTTGAAGCAAAAAGGGCTTTCCCTGTTTCTCCGGTTTCTGGTGTTCGCCTCGGCTGTCATGACGATATTCGTCATCCTGTTTCTTGTGGGGTATATACTGATTAAGGGGATACCCCATATTTCCCCCGGCCTGTTTGCCTGGCGGTACACCAGCGAAAACGTATCCTTGATGCCCGCTTTCCTTAACACCATTATTGTTACCGCCTCGGCCCTTCTTGCCGCCGTTCCGGTAGGCATCTTTGCCGCCGTATGGCTTGTCGAATACGCCCGCAAGGGGAGCAGGCTGGTTTTGGCCGTAGCACTGGCGGCGGAAACTCTGGCGGGTATTCCCTCGATTATCTACGGCCTTTTCGGTATGCTCCTCTTTGTCATCACCCTTGGCTGGGGATACTCCCTGCTTGCGTGTACGCTGACCCTGGCGATAATGATTCTGCCCCTTATCATGCGGACCACGGAGGAGGCTTTACGGGCTGTCCCCGACGCCTACCGCGAAGGCAGTTTTGGCCTTGGGGCGGGAAAACTGCGGACAGTATTTGCCGTGGCCCTGCCTTCCGCCATGCCGGGCATTCTCGCGGGGATTATCCTTGCGACAGGGCGTATCGTAGGGGAAACCGCGGCGTTGATTTTTACCGCCGGTACGGTGGCGAAACTCCCCAGCAGCCCTTTTTCATCGGTACGGACCCTGGCCGTCCACATGTACATCCTTGCGAGCGAAGGACTGCACATAGACCAGGCATACGCTACGGCAGTATTTCTGCTCATCATGGTTATTGCGATAAACGGGCTTTCCGCATTCGCTGCGAAAAAAGTTGCGGGGAAGATGGCAAATGAATAAGATAACCGTTACTAATCTGAACCTGTTCTACAGCCAATTTCAGGCGCTTAAAAACATCAACCTGTTTTTTCCCGAACGGGAGATCATCGCCCTGATAGGGCCTTCTGGGTGCGGGAAATCCACGCTGCTCAAGACGATCAACCGCATGAACGATCTGGTAGAAGGCTGCCGCGTGGAAGGCCGGGTGCTCCTGGACGGGGAAGATATTTACGGCGGCCTTGACGTAACCGCCCTCAGAAAGCGGGTAGGAATGGTGTTTCAAAAACCGAATCCGTTCCCCATGAGCGTCTTTGACAACGTGGCCTACGGTCCCCGTACCCACAACATACGATCCAGGGTAAAGCTGAACGATGTCGTGGAAAAATCCCTGCGGGCCGCCGCGATTTGGGACGAGGTAAAAGACCGGCTGAACAAAAGCGCCCTTTCCCTTTCCGGGGGACAGCAGCAGCGGCTCTGCATAGCAAGGGCCCTGGCGGTGGAGCCGGAAGTGCTGCTCATGGACGAGTCAACCAGCGCCCTTGATCCCATAAGCACGGGGAAAATCGAAGACCTTGCGGCGGAACTTAAAAAGGATTATACCATAATTATGGTGACTCACAATATGCAGCAAGCGGCCCGCATATCCGACAGGACGGCGTTTTTCCTTCTCGGCGAAATGGTGGAGTATGATTCTACGGAAACAATCTTTTCCATGCCCAGGGATAAACGGACCGAAGACTACATTACCGGGAGGTTCGGCTGATGCGCGAAAGTTACCTCAGGCAGCTTGATACGCTGCATAGTGAATTGATACGCCTGGGCGCCTTGTGCGAAGACGCCATAGCCTGCGCCGTAAAAGGTTTTTTAAAAGACGATCCGGCGCTCAGGGACAAGGCGATAGAACTGGAAAAAGACATTGATTTGAAAGAACGTGAAATCGAAACGTTCTGCGTACATCTTCTGCTGCACGAACAGCCGGTCGCGGGAGATCTCCGCCAGATAACGGCGGCCCAGCATATAATCACCGACATGGAACGCATAGGGGATCAGGCGGAAAACATTGCGGAACTTTCCCGTTTTATCAAGGGGAGCGGCATAAAGAAAGGCGTCCATATAGGCGATATGGCGGACGCGACGGTAAAAATGCTTACCGACAGCGTGGACGCCTTTGTCGCGTCGGACCGCGAAAAGGCCCAGGCCGTCATTGAGTACGACAGGAAAGTGGACGCGCTGTTCAGAACGATCAAAGGAGAACTGATAGATATGATAGCGGCGGCCGGCCGGGAGACCGCCGAAGTATGCCTGGACCTTCTGATGATAGCGAAATACCTGGAACGCATAGGCGATCACGCCCAGAATATCGCCGAATGGGTTGAATATTCGATCACCGGGCAGAGAAAGGGGAATTAACCGGGGAACTATTACGGTATACGCGGCTGTTCCAAACGAAAATTAAATTAAGGAAGGGTATAAAAAAATTGATCTATTTGGTTGAGGACGAATCCGGCATCCGGGAACTGGTACTCTATACATTGCAGAATACCGGATTTGAAACAAAAGGTTTTGAATCGGGCGAGGAATTCTGGAAGGCCGTAGAGGAACAGATGCCGGATCTGGTGATACTGGACATTATGCTGCCGGGAGAAGACGGGCTTTCCATCTTAAAGCGGCTCCGTTCCCGGCCTGGAACACAAAAACTGCCGATACTGATGCTTACGGCAAAGGGGTCCGAATACGATAAGGTGCTGGGTCTTGAAAACGGAGCCGACGATTATCTTACGAAACCCGCTGGCATGATGGAACTGGTTGCCAGGATAAAGAGCCTTTTGCGCCGGGCCGGAACAGGGACCGGTAAAGACGAATACCGCGCGGGAAGCCTCTATATCAGCGTTTCCCGTCATCTGGTCATGATACAGGACGAAGAAGTTTCCCTTACGCTGAAAGAATTCGATCTCCTGGTGTACCTGCTGGCGAATACCGGCATGGCTCTGTCACGGGATCAGATACTCAACGCCGTATGGGGCTATGATGGTGAAGCGGAAACCCGGACGGTGGACACCCACATCCTTACCCTGCGATCCAAACTCGGCGCGGCAGGATCGCTGATACGCACGGTACGGGGCGTGGGCTATAAGGCGGGGGAACAGGAATGAAAAAGAAGATACTTCTTTTTGTCTGCGCCGCGGCCGGATTTTCCGTGGTCTTAACCGCGGGCCTGATCCACACGGCAATATACTATGATATTTCCGAAGATCTAAAACAAAGCATTGCCTCCGCCGCGGAATACATAGGCGCCGCGTGTGAATTGAACGGGATACCTTATCTGGAATCCCTGCCCCGGAACGGCCGCGGTCCGCGCATCACCCTTATCGCTCCGGGCGGCAGGGTTTTGTACGATACGGCGGCGGATTCCGGCCGGCTCCCCAATCATCTGGATCGTCCCGAGGTACAGGCGGCTTTTGAAACCGGAACCGGCGGGAGCACGCGGTTGTCGGAGACCATAAGCAGACAGACATACTACTACGCGGTACGGCTCGACAACGGCAGTGTCCTGCGCACGGCAACTACCACGGACAGTATTTTTATCCGTATGCTCAACCAGATCCTCATCTCCGCCGGGATAGCGGTGGTTGTTTTTATGTTCGTCATGGCGGCGGGTTCGCGGATAACGGACAAAATTATCGCGCCGATAAACCGCATCGATCTTGACAATCCGGAAGACAGCGCCGCCTATGACGAACTTACGCCCCTGCTTTCGCGCATAAAAAAGCAGAACGATGCTATTGCGGAACAGCTTGAGGAAATGCGGAAACGGCAAAACGAATTCGCCGCCATAACCGACAATATGAGGGAGGGCCTTCTGGTGCTGGATCAGGACGGCCGCGTCCTCTCGTGCAACAAAAGCGCCGGCAGCCTCCTGGGGATTCACCTGAAACGGGTGGAGTACCAGAATGTCCTGGCCGTCAGGCGGGACGAGCCGTTCCGCAGCGCAATGGAGAAAGCCCTGCACGGTACGCCGGCGGAAACCGAACTTTCCGTGGGCCGCCGGTATCTGCGGCTTCTCGCAAACCCGGTGAAGTACAAAAACACGGTGCAGGGCGTCATCCTCGTCATTCTGGACATAACCGAACGGGCGGACCGGGACAGGCTGCGCCGGGAGTTTACCGCAAACGTGTCCCATGAACTCAAAACACCCCTTATGGTCATATCCGGCTTTGCGGAGATCATGGCGGGAGGCGTTGCGAAGCCGGAAGACATGCCCCGTTTCGCGGAGAAAATCTACGCCGAGGCCCAGCGGCTCATCAGCCTGGTGAACGACATCATGACCCTTTCACGGCTGGACGAAGGCGGCGAAGTTCACGCGGAAGAAGAAACGGACCTTCTTGCCCTGGCCCGCAACGCCGCCGGGCGTCTGAGCGCCGCCGCCGCCGGCCGGAAGATTGCCCTTACCGTTGACGGCGAAGAAGCCCGAATTCCGGGCATCCCGCGTGTTTTGGACGAAATGATATTCAACCTGCTCGACAACGCGGTTAAGTACAATGTCGAAGGCGGCGCGGTGCGGGTTTCCGTTGAACGGCGGGCAGAGGAAAGCGTTGTTTCCGTCGAGGACACGGGAATAGGCGTACCGGAAGATGAGCAGGATCGCATATTCGAGCGGTTTTACCGGGTAGACAAAAGCAGGAGCAGCGCGGTGGAAGGTACGGGCCTGGGGCTCTCTATCGTGAAGCACGGGGCCCTGCTCCATAACGCGAAGATCGAAGTACGGAGCGATGGAGAGAAGGGGTCCCGTTTTACCCTGCGGTTTCCCATTGAAGGGGGAGGAAAGGGTACCTGATCGCGGTTTCCCCTACGTCCCCCTTCCGAAGGGACAGACCGGGTAGCAGCACCGGGGACAGGAGAGGCAGAGCCCTCCCGCTCCCATACGGGTAAAGTCCTGCCGGGAAAGGCGCAGACCGGCGGCTATGCGGGGCAGTACCAGATCGAAGATCGTTGCCCCGGCGTACATCACGCACGCGGGAAGGCCCAAAACAGGAACGCCGTTATCAAAATACCCCAGCAGGAACATGACCCCCGGCATCACCGGAGCGCCGTAGGTAACGATGGAAGCGCCGCTTTGTTTGATGGCGCCGGGGGTATTGTCGTCGGGATCAACGCTCATGCCGCCGGTACAGAGGATCAGTTCCGGCGCGGAACGGAGGGCCTCGGCAATGGCGCCGGTTACGCGGTCAATCCCATCGGGCACGGTGATATGGGTTGAAACGGAAATGTCCCAGGCCGCGAGTTTTTTAACCAGCGCCGGCGTAAAGGCGTCTTGTATACGCCCTTTGGCAACCTCGTTTCCGGTGGTGATCACCGCCGCGCGTTTGAGCACATACGGAAAGACCTTCATAAGCGGCGCAACGCCCGCCAGGTTTTCGGCCCGCCGCAGTTTTTCTTCTTCAATGATCAGGGGAACCGCCTTCATGCCCGCGAGTTTGTCCCCCGTCTTGACCGGCGTATGGGGATGCCGCGCCGCGACGGCCAGGCCGTCTATTTCGTTGATGCGGGCAAGGACCCCGGCGTCATATTCAAAGACGCCGTTGATTTGGGCAAAAAGCTCTATCTTCCCTTCCCGGGGGCCCTGCCTGCCGATATTATCCCCCCGGCAGAGGGCGGCCAGAATTTCCGCCGCCTCGTCTTCGTGGAGGGTCCCGGCGGGCTTTTCCCATATATAAATCCGTTCTTTTCCCATGGCGAGCAGCAGGGGAATGTCCTCTGCTTTGATGACGTGCCCCTTGCGGAACCGGACGGTTTTTTCGTTTTCCGTAATACGGGTCATATCATGGCAGAGCACCGTCCCGATTGCCTGCTCCACCGGTATCATCTTAATATCCGCGCTCACGGTCATCCTCCTCCGCGTTCAGGCCCCCGCTTCCTGTTTTGTGCTTCCCTCATTATAAACCGGACGGCGGTGACGAAAAAGGATTTGCGGGATACGCGCCCTTACACCGGATGATTGAAACCGCGATATACCTGTACTTTGAGCCTGTCCCAAAACTAATTGACTGTGCGCTATGCGCACGGTTTTGGGACAGGCTCTTGCGGTTTTTCAGGCTTTCAGCCTTGCAAAACCGCGAATTTCGCGGTTGCTTTCCCAAAAACTGAAGTTTTGGGAAAGCCTCCTTTGTAAACACTAAATGACCAAACTATATGCCAACAAAATCCGCAGATTACACGGATTAACGCGGATTTTTCGTATCAAAAGTATTCATAATCTGTGACAATCCGCGTAATCTGTGGACCGTATTTCTGCCGTTTAGCCTTTACAAGGTACTAGATCGTTCCGCTATGTTTCACTATACAAAATAATAGGCTGCAAATTTTTAATATGACGGATTTATATCAAACATTGAACGGGATTGGGGAAAGAACCGATAAATATGAAAGTCATGAAATAGTATCTTTGTGAAAAAATGAACAGCCGCGGGGCAATGAAGAACCCAGGAGCAAGCTCCGGGGTGTGGACCACGCCTTCCAATCAACCGTATGGTTTCGCCCCCTAACAGGCTTTACTTTCACAAAGTATGAAATTTCAGACAATGGGCGTTTAGGGATATTTTGGGTTTTCGGTAAGATCTTTAACAAAACACTTGCACAAAATTTCAGAACAGGCTACAATATTTCTATGTTCAAGGCAACAACAGGCATAAAGACAGCGCACACTCCACGGCTCACGGCTCACGGCTCACGGCTCATATTATACAAGCAGACGGCTTCTTTGTCTACTAAACAACCCCCTAAATTAGGATAAACGCATAGAAAATTACCCTGATCTGGGGAGCAGGAGGGCTTGAATGGCCTGGGCATTAA
>JAIRSL010000069.1 GCA_031255475.1 Treponema sp. | reverse complement strand
CAGTTCCCCAAGCTCCGGGAGTGGGTAGGCGACCGCGTTATCAAGGACATCGAAGAATCGTCCTACGCCATTGCCAACAAACTTTACGAGGCGACCCTGGGGGTCAAGCGGACCGATATTGAGGACGATAATCTCGGCGCCTACCGGCCTCTGTCCCGGGCCATGGCCGATGAGGTGCTGGCGTTTTTCAACCGGAACATCGCGGCCCTCCTCAAGAACGGGTTTTCAACCCTCTGCTTCGACGGCCAGAATTTCTTTGACACTGATCATCCGGTGTACCCCAATGCTGACGGAACCGGGACCCCGGCCGACGTATCGAATTATGTCGGCACTCTCAGCGGGGACAACGCCGACACCGGGAAGCCCTGGTTCCTCCTGTCCCTCTCCGGGGTTCTTAAACCTTTTATCCTCCAGCAGCGGACTCCGCCGGAGATGGACGAAATTACCGATACCAAAAACGATTCGGTGTTTATCAAAGACCAGTACCTGTACGGCATCCGCTACCGGGGAAATTTCGGATACGGTTTCTGGCAGCAGGCCGTGGCCAGCAAAGCGGCCCTGACCGCCGCAAACTATGAGGCGGCTCGGCTCCGGATGCTGACCTTCAAGCGGGACGGCGGCGATCCTCTGGGCATAGCCCCCACCCATCTGGTGGTAGACCCCACCGGCGAGGCGGCGGCCAGAAAACTGCTGGAAATGCAGTTTGACTCAAGCGGCGCTTCAAATCCCAATTACCACACGGCGGAACTTATCGTTTCCCCGTGGCTGGCGTAAGGAATATTTATGAAACAGTTGTATAACTTTTTACTGCCCCTGCTGCTTTCGGCCCCCGACGGAACCGGAGGGGGCGGCACTCCTCCGGCGGAAACTTCCCTGGACGAGTGGATCAAGCGGCTGAATGCCGCCGAAATAAAAGACCGGCTGGCCATTGTGGAAGAGATGGCCAAAGCTTTTGAGATCAAAACCAAAGAAGCTTTCAAAAGACTGAAAGAGGCCGGGTGGGATCCCAAAACTAACAGCGAAACCCTTAATACAGCGGCTCCCCCGGCTGCCGGGGAGCGTCCGGGCCGCGGTACATCCGCATTGCCGGACGATACACGGCCGGGGGCTTCCATGAAAACGGAAGCCCCCGCCGCGGGCGGCCTTGCGGTTGCCCTGCGGCACAAAACCCCCTATCCGCGTTACCGCCGGGCGGGGCTCGTGCTGGCCAATCAGTTCAAAAACTATACCGTCACGGCGGAACAGCTTGCGGCGCTGGAAGCCGATACCTGGGTTGAAGTTAAAAAACCAGCGAGGCAGGAGAAGGAATGACCTCTCTCATGACGGCGGCGGAACTGGAAGCCCGGCTCCCCGCCAACACCCTTCCTCTAAACGAGGCAGGGGAGGCAGACCTTCCCCGGATAACGCTTGCCCTGGAAGAGGCTGCCGGGATCATTGTGGCCCACCTTCCCTGGCTCCTTGATGAGGCCGGGGAAGTGGCCCAGCCCATTCCGCCCCGTTTCCGGGACGCCCTTATCGGTATCTGTACCGATACGGCCCTGTACCGGCTTACCGACAGGGTAAGTTCCCATGAAGACGACCGGGACCGCTATGCCGCCAACATGAAGCTCCTGGATAAAATAGACCGGGAGTATCAGGGCGGCCTTTCCGGCCCGGATTTTCAGGAAGCAAGTATCGTAAACCCCTCTGAAGACGAAGGGATCGGCGATAGCCGGTACTTCAAAAAGGACGGGCCCCTCTGATGGCCGGCGCGGTAATCTCCCTGGGCCTCAAGGAAGTTGAGGGCCTTGCACGGATTCTGAACGGGGTCAAACTTGCTTCGGAAGACCGGGTTCAACTTTTGAAAGATATCGGCGTTGAACTGGAATCCCAAACCCAGGAACGCTTTGACACCCAAAAAGATCCTGATGGAAACAAGTGGAAAGAACTAGCCCAAAAAACAAGGGACTATTACATGCAAAACGGCCTGGGCAAGGGAAGCCTTTTGGTACAGGAAGGATCTCTCCGCGACACTATTACCAGCCGGGTTTCTGATTCATGGAGCGTGCTTGTTGGCGCCACAATGATTTACGCGGCAATACATCAGTGGGGCGGGGAAATCGTACCGAAGGCCGCCGCCGCCTTATATGTGCCGGGATACGGAAAACTGAAAAAGGTAACTATCCCCGCCCGGCCTTATCTGGGGGTTTCAAGCCAGGATGCCGCGGATATCGCCGCAATCGCCCAGGGGTTTGCCGCAAGGCGGTTTAAATGAGCGTTACCTATCTGGATATCAGGGATGCCGCGGTAACGCGGATAAAAGAACAGTTTGCCGGGGAAAAAAAGATCCGCGTCGCCGCCCATCCGGGGTCTTTCAACGAGGAGGAAATCAGGCGGCTGGCAACCCGGACTCCGGCGATCCTCACGTCCCTTATGAGGATATCCGACCGCGATGTAAACGATGAGTCCTTTTGCGATTTTATAAACTGGGTTTTATACCGGGCGAACAATCAGGACACCCTCTACGACGGGGCCCTGCAAATTGTGTCGGCATTAATTCCGGTTATACGAAATCTGGATTCCGAATGGTGTATAGATGGAGGGAGGGGAATAGAAGCGGAATGTTTGTATTCCGGCTCCCTGGACAAGATCAACATCACCCTGTGGGCGGTGAAGTGGCGCTGGCAGGTGCGGGGAACGGCCTCTGGCGGCGGCATCCTCCTCCCCGGCGATCTTGACTGGTTTGAAGGGTACGGCGCTGAACACATTGTTGATCAGCAGAACATAAAAGATGAAGTTTTTTTGGAGGTACACAATGCCCATAGCAATGACTCAGATCCCGGCTAACCTTTTAATTCCGGGACAATATGAGGAGATCGATAATTCCCTGGCCGGCGCCCAGGGGGACATCAAGAAGGTTCTCATCATAGCCTATAAAACCGCTGAGGCTCCGGCAGCCGCGGGGAAGCCGCTTCAGGTGCTGACCGCGGCCAAAGCGGCGGAACTCTGCGGGTACGGCAGCCCCGCCGCCATTATGGCCGGGGCATTCCTTGGCATCAACAAAATTGAAGAGTGCTGGATTTTACCGGTGGCCGAACCGGAGGCCGGGACAAAATGGCGCAAAGCCTTCACCGTGACGGCGGACACTGCCGGCGAAGGCGCGGTCTCCGTCACCGTAAACGGTAAAACGCTGGACGCCGCGATAAGCGCCGGGGCCGCCGCCGCTGAAATCGCCGCCGCCATTGCGGCCCGGATCAACAGCGAAGAAAATCTTCCCGTCGAGGCCGCCGCGGCCGAAGGCGTTGTTACCATATCTTCTTTGGTCAAGGGAGTTTGGGGAAACAGTAACACTGTCACCATGAAAACCGGTACTTCAGGCGTGGCTATCATTCCGGGAACAACGGCTGCCGGAACAGGCGTCGCGGATCTGGCCGATCTGTTCCCCGGCCTGGGCGGAAGGCGGTACAACTATTTTCTTTCGGACTTTGCCGATGCCGCAAACATCGCGGCTCTGGCGGCGGAACTGGAAAGCCGGTACAGCGCCACGAGGCAGATCGGGGGCCGGGCCTTTATCGCCCTTTCAGGCCCGGCTGGCAGCGCCACTGAAGAGGGTTCGGTAATCGCCCAGGCGGAGGCGGCGAACTCCCCCCACATCGTGCTGGTTCCCCGGCTGGAGAACGCCCAGCTTCCCGGCGAGTGGGCCGCCCGGTTCGCGGCCCCCGCGATACGCCGCCTTGCCGACGACCCCGCGGCCAACACCTACGACATCCAGGCGGACGGCCTTATAGCCGAACGGGAAGCAGATTTTGACACCCGGCAGAAATTGCTGGAGGCGGGAATCGCCACCTGGAGGCTTGACCCCGCGGGGAACGTCCTCATTGAGCGGCTGGTTACCAGTTACACGGAAAACACGGACGGCGGACGGGACACGAGCTACCTTGACGTACAGGTTACCGAAACCGTTGACGCGGTACGCACCTATATCAACGCCGAAGCGAAGAAGCGGTTCAAGTCCTGGAAGCTGGCCGCCACGGAAGAAAACTTCGGCGCCGGTTCCCGGGTGATGACTCCCGGCGTATTCCGTTCATTCCTGGCGGATCTTTACCAGTCCGTTTTTATTCAGGAAAAACAGTGGTGCCAGGACTTTGAGTCCTATAAGGCTTCGCTTCTGGTGGAAGTTATGGCGGGGAGCAAGACCCGCCTGCAATATCAGCACCAGCCGGTGCTGATCGGCCAGTTCCTTATCGGCGCGGGCCTCTTGCAGTTTAAATAGAGTTGTCCAAAACCGGCCCGGTTTTGGACAGCTCAAAGGAGTTTTTATGCAACTGAAAAAAGTGCGCCAGGTTATATCTTCGGTTCTGGGGGAACTGCCTCTTAAGGAAGGAGGCGGAACGTTTACCCCCAGTTCCCACAAACGGGAAACCCAGGGTGCGGAGGCAGCCGAAAACATCGGGTATGTGGAAACCCCCACCGCGGCGGTTCTGGCATTAACCCTCAACGCGTCTTTGGATCCCGGCG
>JAIRSL010000060.1 GCA_031255475.1 Treponema sp. | reverse complement strand
CTCAGGCGATCATCGCGGGGACCGCCAGCGCGGAAAAAGCCGCCAAAGAACTAGGAGCGCCGCTAACCATGCTGCCGGTTTAAGCGCGGCCCCGCGCTGCGGCACATAACAGTCGGGCGGACTATAAACGCCGCGGGAGGTAATATGCTCCTTCAAAAACTGATAGGGAATCTGTATTCCCTTATCGTAGAAATTCTGTTGTGGATAGTACCCATAGCGGCATTTACGGCCACCGGCGTTCTTTTAAGCGGACAGGGAAGTGGCTTCCATCTCGGCTACGCCTTCCTTGGCCTGGCCGCCGGCCTGGTCTTGGACGTTATATTTTTTGGTCCGGTAATTATCCTGTTCAACATGCGTGCCTCCCTCAAAAACCTGGAGCCGAAATAGACCGGGAAAACTAAATTCAAAGCAACTGTTCCAATTATCTGATCGTCAGCTGTCCCCCGGCCCTTCCCAGCTGGCACCTTCCCAAGCGTCAGCTTCCCAGTTGGCACCCTGCCAGGCGTGAATGAACTGCAGGGCGTATTGCTGGATGCCGCCGAACCAGAGGTCGATAAAGGCCGACAGGTCTTCGCCCACATAGCGGTAGTGCCAACTTTCCCAGCGGTACCCGGTTGCCTCTTCGTAGCCGTCTGGGAAGGAGAGGGACCAGCCGAAACGGCTGCCGTGTTCCAGAATCCAGCGGCCGGCCCTGGTTTGCGCGAAGCTGTCGTCAATGGAACCAAAATCCACGACAAGCCCCATCTGGTGCTGGCTGTAACCGGGACGGGCGGACTCGCGGTCCGCCACGACCTGGCCCATTTCCCGCACATTGCGGCCGTATACCTCAACCTGATAATTGTAGGAACGGTACGCCGACGAGGCCGCCAGAACCACGCCATCGGTCCGGGCGGCGACGGCCATTCGTTCCAAGGCCTCCGCCGCAGGACGGCGCAACAAAAGCCCCCGGCGGTTCACCTCGTAGGAACCGGGGACAAGCTCCACCAGGTCCTCCGGCTCGTAGTCTTCCGGCAGGGGATGGCTTTTATCCACCAGGCGGCGTAAAAAGGGATCCCCCTCCAGACAGGCAAGCAGGTCCAGAACAAAGGCCGGGCTTTCCGCCACCGCCGCTTCCAGCCTAACCGCGAGATCCGGAGGAAGCCCCGCGCCGTTCAGGACCCTGGTCAGGATTCCGGCCTCCGCCTGTTCCGCCGCTCCCCCCGTCAGGGCCGCAATCGTCTCCTCCAAATCGGCCTGTTCCTCAAGATCCGGCGATTCCACACCGTTCTCCCCCCCCATAGCGGGATTCGCCGGGTTCCGCTGCCTTTCACAGGAGGGGAACGCCAAGCCCAGCAGGACCGCCGCCAGAAAAACGGGGAACCGCACAAAATTCCCCGGCCCCAAACCGTACACATCACGCCCAAACACAGCTCCTAACTATAACCCTCGGCGCGGGGAATTTCAATCCGCCCCCCGGAGGGCGGACAGGCCCGGAACTCCTACCACCCCTTGCCTGTCGAACAGATTTTTCCGGGCTGCCGCACCGCGCTACTTTCTTGTTGAAGCCGGAATTGCCGCACAGATAATGCGGACACTTGCGTAAAATTTCAAAACCGGGTAGAATACCTTCACCATGTCCGGTTGTCCCGATTTTCGCACCGTATTTACTCCTTCAAACCCGACTATAAAGGCGGTCAATAAAATGTTCTTTACCCCCCCACCATCACACACACACATCAATTAGCTGATTTTTTCAGAACCCTTCGCCTAAACAGAGAAATTCCGTGCTTTTTATCCGGCTGGGCCGTTGTCCGTTTACGGAAAAATTCCCGGCGGGACAAACCGGGGACAGGAGACTAAGATGGTATTTTCATCGAGCGTCTTCCTGTCCCTCTTTTTACCCCTCGTGCTTATCGGGTATTTCAATCCCTTCTTCAAGGGGCGGCGATTCAAAAACTATTTCCTCCTGCTTGCCAGCCTGGGCTTTTACGCCTGGGGAGAGCCAGTTTTTGTTCTGGTCATGCTGGTTTCCATTGTCATCAACTGGCTGCTGGGAATTCTGATAGACCGTCATGAACCCGGTGGAAAACGAAAATTATTCCTTGTTATTGCCGTGACGTACGATGTATCGCTGCTTTTTGTCTTTAAGTATGTGTCGTTTATAGCCTGAACCATCGGAATTCTGCTGCGCAACAACGCTGTCAATATCAATATAAACTTGCCAATCGGCATATCCTTTTTTACGTTTCAGATCATGTCCTACATCTTTGACGTGTATCGCAAAACGGCCAGGGCACAGAAAAACTGTCTCAACGTTGCCCTGTATGTCTCCCTGTTTCCCCAGCTTATCGCGGGGCCCATTGTCCGGTACCAAACGGTGGCTGAAGAGATCGAAGGCCGCAAAGAAACGGCGGAAGATTTCACCCGGGGGTTTAGCCGTTTTATCGTTGGACTGGGCAAAAAACTGCTGCTGGCCAATTACTCGGGCTTTATCGCGGATCAGATTTTTGACATAAGGGGGGATATATCGGCGGCCTCGGCGTGGCTTGGAGCGGTTGCCTATACCCTGCAGATCTTTTTTGACTTTTCCGCCTATTCGGATATGGCAATCGGCCTTGGCAGGATCTTTGGATTTCACTTCCTGGAAAATTTCAATTATCCCTATATGGCGCGCTCTATCACGGATTTTTGGCGGAGGTGGCACATATCGTTAAGTACCTGGT
>JAIRSL010000309.1 GCA_031255475.1 Treponema sp. | reverse complement strand
ACAGCTTTTGTGTTATCATACAGATTACCGGTAATTATTGTATTGGCAGGAATCATACAACATGAAAAAGATCATATTGTTGAGGCTGTTCCAAACCTAATTGACTGTGGCACTAACGCGCACGGTTTTGGATCAGCCTCTTGCAGTTTCTCAGGCTTTCAGCCTTGCGAAACTGTGTTTTTTAAAGGTTGCTGTTCCAAAACTGAAGTTTTGGAACAGGCTCTGTTATATAATTAATCACTTCAAAAAAAATCCCGCGTTTCCATTCCCCCTCAAAGCCGGAAAAAACGCGTCAAAAATATCCGCCGCCGCACCGGGCGTTTGTCTTGCAATACTATTTTCATCCCGTACAAAATAATCGGTTCGTGGATTCCGGCGATAGTAATATCCGCGATTATCTTACTATTTACCAGGTAAATAGTAAGATATTTTTTCAATATAAATACTAAGATATAGCATGATCTTCTTTCATTCACACATCTTTTATTTTTTTTCTTTACAAAAGCGTATAATTCATGTGATACTATAATCTGTTCCCTGATGATTAGGAGGTGAATGTATGAATGAAGTCAGGAAAAGCATTCTTGAGTGTATAGGCAACACCCCAATGGTGGAAATCAGCCGTTTTTGTAAAAAATACGGGGCGGAGGGGAAAATCCTGGTAAAACTGGAAATGATGAATCCGGGGGCCTCAAAAAAAGACCGCATCGCGCTGTTCATGATAGAAGAAGCGGAGAGAAAGGGCCTCCTTAAACCGGGCCAGACCGTGGTGGAAGAAACTTCGGGAAACACCGGTAATGGACTCGCGGTTGTGTGCGCCATAAAGGGGTATCCTTTTGTGGCGGTTATGAGCAAAGGCAACTCCCTGGAAAGGATGCAGATGATGAAGGGCCTGGGAGCGGAACTTTTACTGGTGGATCAGCTTCCATCTTCCCCCAGGGGATCGGTAACGGGAGCGGATTTTGAAAAAGTGGAAGAGGCCGCCAAGGAATATGCCGAAACGCACGGCGCTTTTCTTGTGGATCAGTTTTACAATCCCGACAACAGCACGGCCCACGAAAAAAGCACGGCTGAGGAAATCTGGCGGCAGACGGACGGTAACATCGATTATTTTACGGATTTTGTGGGTACGGGCGGTACTTACGCCGGGATCGCAAAGGGCCTTAAAGCGTACAATAACGCCATACGGTGTTTTGTCGTTGAACCGGAAAAGGGCGGGGTTTACGGGGGCAACACTCCCGCAGATAATCCCATTCACGTCATTCAGGGCGGCGGTTACGCGGTAAAACGGGACCTGGTGGACGAATGTTTTGTGGACGGTTCCATACTCATTTCTGACGAAGAGTGTACGCAAGTCACCAGGGACCTTGCCGCAACGGAAGCCATCTTCGGCGGCTACTCAACGGGGGCGAATGTCTGCGCGGCGCTGAAGCTCCTCCGGGGAGAAGCGCGGGGTAAAACGGTCGTCTGCCTTGCCAACGACAGCGGCTTGAAGTATCTGAGTACCCGGCTCTACCACTACGAAATTAACCGCTGACGGCAACCGGCTGTCGACGCCTCATCCCTGCCGCAGTAAAAGCAGCGATTCCGGCGGCATGTAGAGCCGCTCAGGAATGGCGTACCCCATATATTTGCTGAATTTCCACCATATTTCGCCCCGGCCCTCCGGGGTCCGGGCATCCGCGTTGGTGAAGAGCACCACCCTTTCGAAAGGCTCCTCCGAATGACGGGTCAGCCTGAGACGGATCTGGTTCCGGCGGCCGGGGAGTACGCCGAAAGCGCCGTCTTCCCGGACCGGCACAAGATCATGGGCGCGTATACCGACATGGGTAATGCCGGGCGGTACGGGCGCGGAAAGGGACAGGGGCAGGTCCCAGTCCAGGGCGTAAATTTCTTTTCCGCCGGTTTGTTTGACCGGGGAGATATTTTTGCATCCCGTAAGCAGCGCCGTGCGTACCAGGCCGGGGTTGGCGAAAAGTTCCCGCGTTCCGCCCTTCCCCAGGACGCGCCCGCCGTCCACCACAAGGATTTCGGCGCAGAGTTTGTACGCTTCGTCCCGGCTGTGGGTGACCATGACAACGTCATCTCCGGACTTGAGGAGTTCTATAAACCACAACTGCATCTGCTCCCTGAGGCCGGTATCCAGGGCGGAAAAAGGTTCGTCCAGCAGTATTACTGCCGGATTCCGGATCAGCATCCTGGCCAGGGCGGCCCGCTGCTGCTGTCCGCCGGAAAGCTGGGCGGGATAACGGCGTTCAAGGCCCGTAAGACCGAAGCGGTCCATCCATGACGCGGCTTTATCGCGGCGCTCCTTTTTAGAAAGGGGAAGTCCAGCAGTGATATTTTCCATCACGGTCATGCGGGGAAAAAGGGCGTAATTCTGAAACAGGTAGCCTACCTGCCGCTCCTGGGGTTTCAGATTTATCTTCTTTACCGAATCGAAGAGAACCCGGCCGTTCACGGAAATGCGCCCTTCGTCCGGCGTCTCTATGCCGGCTATACATTTGAGGGTCATGCTTTTTCCCGAACCCGACGCGCCCAATATGCCAAGACACGAATTTTCCGGGCCGGAATCCGTATTCCGGGAAACCGCGCCGGTTTCAAAGTCCATTTCAAGAGAGAACTCCCGGGAAAGCCGCTTCCGTATGGAAACCTTAAGGCTCATACCCGCCCCGTTTGTTCCGGGAACGGGTATCCCGGAGGGTAAAGAAGTTCATCAGGGCGACCACGGTGAACGAAAAGAGCACAATAATGAGGACATATCCATAGGCGGTATCCATGTCCCCCCCGGCCACGGCGGAATAGATCGCCAGGGGCAGGGTACGGGTCTTCCCGGCTATGTTTCCGGCTATCATGGCGGTCGCGCCGAATTCGCCGAGGCCCCGGGCAAAGGCGAGGACGCCGCCTGAGGCAACGCCGGGCAGGGCCGTGGGGAGGGTCACTTTTCTGAAAACGGCCCACTCGGACATACCCAGGGTCCGGGCGGCGTAGATGATGTTGGGGTCCACCTGTTCCAGAGCGCCCCGTGCGGAACGGTACATCAGGGGGAAGGACACGGCAACGGCCGCCAGAACCGTAGCCCCCCAGGAGAAGGCGATACGGACGCTGAAGAAATGAAGCAAGAAAGCCCCCACCGGCCCGCGCACACCGAAAATATACAATAGAAAGAAACCCGCCACCGTCGGGGGCAGGACCAGGGGCAGGGTGAGGATCCCATCCAGGATCATCTTCCACGCTTTATGCCGGATCCCGGCAACAAATTTCGCCGTTAAGACCCCCAGGAAGAAGGTTACCACGATAGCCGCCGACGCGGTCCGCATGGAGATGAGGATAGGCGAAAGGTTCACCCGGTCTCCCGTAAGCCGCTATTCGTTAGGGGCAAAACCGTAGGCTTTGAAGACCCCGAGCCCCTCTTCGGAAGCGAGAAAATCAATGAAGAGTTCCGCCTCCCTTGAATGGGCCGATGCCGCCGTCCTTCCCACGGGGTAAATCACCTTTTGGGAGAGGCTTCCCGCCGGGGCTTCGGCAATGACCTGAACCCGGTCCGTCATCGCGGCATCGGTGGCGTAGACCACTCCGATTTCGGCGCTCCCCTCCCCTACCCAGTTCAGAACCTCGGTGACGTTGGTCCCGAAGCTCGCCCGTGCGGAAACCTCGTCCCACATCCCCAGAGAGGAAAAGGCTTCCATGGCGTACTGCCCGGCGGGAACGCTGGCGGGATCCCCCAGGGCGATGATCCGCGCCTGGAGAACATTCTCAAAACCGGTCACGGGAGTGGCGATACCGGCGGTCTTGATAAGGACAATCTTGTTCTCCAAAAGGGGCCGCACCGAATCCGCGGCTATAAGGCTTTTGGCGGTCAACTCGTTCATCTGCCTGACCGCCGCCGACATAAACACATCCGCCTCAAGCCCCGCCTCTATCTGGGTCTGGAGCCGTCCGGAACTGTCGTAAACCCCCTCCACCGTAATCCGGGGATATTTTGCCTGAAACCGGGGAATCAATTCCCGGACAAAGGAATACTCAAGACTTGCCGCCGCCGCAACCAGAATGGTGACCGGCGCCTGTTGCGGGGCTTCTTCCGGTTCCTTATCCTTTTGGCCGGCCGCGAAAAGAACGGACGGGTTCCCCCAGGTTAAAAAAACCGAAACGGACAAAAACAACAAAAAACGCTTCTTTTTCATTTCTTCTCCTTATCCGATGAATTTTTCAACAAAAAAATATCATTGAGAGGTTTGTTCCAAAACTGAAATCTTAGAACAGTCTCATTATATCATACACTAAACAGGAATACAATTAACATTGAAGGAAATGTCAGGACGAGATAGAAACGCCTTCCCCTTCAGGCGGCAGGCGCATCCGGCTTAACAGGCGGGCCGCCCGCGGCTTTAAAACTACGGGTGGATGCGGTAATGTATACGTATGATCATCAGCGCCAGCAGAAGGACCGATATTCCGGCGTTTTTCGGGGAATGGTTTTACAACAGGCTGAAAGAGAAACGGGTGCTCGTGAGGAATCCCCGGAATCCCGGCATGATTACCGAAATACCTCTTGATCCCGGCCTCATCGAATGTATCGTCTTTTGGACGAAGAATCCGGAGAATTTTTTCCAGTATCTTCCAAAGATTGACCGGCTTGGATACCGGTACTATTTTCAGTTCACCCTGACTCCTTATGACGCCTCGATAGAACGGAATCTCGACAAATCACGGATCATCCGTATTTTTACTGAACTTTCCAGGATGATAGGCCGGAATAAAGTTATCTGGCGGTATGACCCTATTCTGGTGAACAACGTTTTTACCGTTGACTTTCACCGGGAACGCTTTGAATCGCTGTGCGCCAGGCTGTCCCCGTACACGGAGAAGTGCGTAATCAGCTTTATCGACAGTTATCCGTTCCTCAAAAAAGAATTCGATGATAACAACATTACTGCTCTGCCTAAAGGGGAAATGACGGCTATGGCTGAATTACTGTCGTCCATAGCGGGAAAATACGACATGCCGCTTTTTACCTGCTGCGAAAAAATCGATCTGGAGCGGTTCGGGATCCGCCATAACCGGTGCATAGACGGCGATCTGATCGAACGCCTCTTCAATGTCATGGTGACAGCGGCCGGGGACCCTTCCCAGCGAAGCGGGTGCGGGTGCCACGCCGGCAGGGATATAGGGACGTACAATACCTGCCTGCACGGCTGCGCCTACTGTTACGCCCGGAGGGGAACAAAACCCGGCGTCTGCGATCCTGCCTCGCCGCTGCTCTGCGATACGCCGAAAGGAAACGAACGGATTATCCGGCTGGAATTAACGCCGGTAACCGCAAAACCGCCGTCCCTTTTCCCGCCCGGATGATCCACTCCCCAAATATTCCCCGCAAAAAAAACTATCTAAGCTCCGTTGTCTGAATAGTATCCATGTCGTCAAAGGTCTGATTCTCCCCGGCCATGGCCCAGATAAAGGTATAGGCGGCGGTTCCGACGCCGGAATGTACGGACCAGGAAGGAGAAATCACCGCCTGCTCGTTGTTCATCACGATATGGCGCGTCTCTCCGGGCTGACCGTGGAGGTGGAAAACCGCCGCGCCGGGGGGTATGTCAAAATAGAGATACACTTCCATGCGCCGTTCATGGGTATGGCAGGGCATGGTGTTCCACACGGAACCTTCTTCAAGGACGGTCATGCCCATGACAAGCTGGCAGCTTTGACAGACCGCGGGATGCACATACTGATAGATAGTACGCACATTTACTGCCGCCGCTTCGCCCAGTCTGCGGGGATTGGCTTTTTCGATGGGGATAAAGACCGCCGGATACGCGGCATGAGCCGGCGCGCTGGCAAGGTAGAATTTAGGGGGAGTATCCGCAGAGGCGGAGGCAAAGACGACATCTTTAACCCCTTTCCCTATGTAAAGGCCGTCTCCCTTTTTCATGGTGTATACGGTTCCATCCGCGGAAACGCTCCCCTCTCCGGCAATACAAATGACGCCCAGTTCCCGCCGGTCAAGGAACACGCTGCTTCCAAAATCTTTGCCGCCTTCAAGACGCAGCTTTTTTTCTACGGGACAGGCCCCGCCAAAGACAACACGATCGCTGTGGGTGTAGCAAAGGTTTATTTCGTCTTTGATAAAGACCTTTTCAAAAAGAAAATGGTCCCGCAGGGTTTGGGTGTCGTACCGCTTTACATCGTCCGGATGTTCGGCATAACGGATTTCAAGTTTCATAAACGCTCCTTAAAAAAATATTTCGAAAAAATATAAACCTCTTTTAAGGCTGGGGATACCATCTGCCGGTCTTTCCCCTTTCCGAATCATGGGAAGTCCCGCACACCTGGGACCTGAAACTCCCCGCAAACTGGTAAACGCTCTTGGGTATAAAACCCTTCGTTGCAAATCAACAACCGGGAGCACATCTGAATATACCGCCAGCATACCAAATTCATCAGGCAAGTATTCATCTTTGTATTCAACACGGTAATTCGCATCAAGCTGATAAAGGAATCCCTTCACCCCATTGGAGCCA
>JAIRSL010000244.1 GCA_031255475.1 Treponema sp. | reverse complement strand
ACCTGCGTCGGCCAGGATCTCCAGCTCCGGGGGGCCCACTACACGGATATCTTTGAGGGCCACGGGGGGAACAACTATACCAGCGAGATCATCATCGCCACCGGCGCCATAGACGCGGTGCTGTCCGAGTTCAACTGCACCCTGCCGGGGATAGAGCCCATCTGCGACGAACTTATGGTAAAGCAGATCTGCCTTGACGATGTGGCGAAAAAGGCCAACGCGGAGCTTAAACCCTTCGTGTTCGCCGAACGGGAACGGCTGAGCGAGGAGATCATCGACGAGGTGATAGCCGCCTACAAGGAGCGGCGGCCCCGGGTCCCTCTTAACCTGCTGCCCGAACACGGCAACAACGATACCCTTACCGGGGTAAGCGAGGTGTCTCTTAAAAAATTCCTGGGGGGCGACTGGAAGCCCCTGGTTGACCTTATCGTAAGCGGCCGGATCAAGGGCGTTGCCGGGGTGGTGGGCTGTTCCAACCTTACCGCCGGGGGCCACGACGTGCTGACCGTTGACCTGGTGCGGGAGCTTATCGCCCGGGACATCATCATCCTTACCGCGGGCTGTTCCTCCGGGGGCATCGAGAACTGCGGCCTGATGACTCCGGAAGCCGCCGATCTGGCGGGGCCGAAGCTCAAAGAGGTCTGCAAGCAGCTGGGAATCCCCCCGGTGCTCAACTTCGGCCCCTGCCTGGCTATCGGCAGGCTGGAAATCGTGGCCACCGAGCTTGCCGAGACCATCGGCATCGACATACCCCAGCTTCCCCTGGTTCTCTCCGCCGCCCAATGGCTGGAAGAACAGGCCCTGGCCGACGGCTGTTTCGGCCTGGCCCTGGGGCTGCCCCTGCATCTGGGTTTGCCGCCTTTCGTAACCGGCAGCCCCGTAGCCGTTAAGGTGCTTACCGAGGACATGAAGGCCCTGACCGGCGGGCAGGTGATCATCAACGGCGACGCCAGGGAATCGGCGATCCTGCTTGAGAAGATCATCCTGGAAAAACGCCAGGCCCTGAAGATCTAAGGGGGCGCCAGATGATGAGACGAATTTTTATCGACGCGGACAAGTGCGACGGCTGCAAGAACTGCACCCTGGCCTGCATGCAGGCCCACCGGGAAAGCCCCGGCACCCTCTACGATCTCAACCTGCTGGACCCGAAAAACGAAGCCCGCAACGAGATCCGTTCCGGCGGGAAAGGCAGGTATCTGCCGATCTTCTGCCGCCACTGTTCCGTACCGGACTGCGCGGCCTCCTGCATGAGCGGCGCCCTGGTCAAGGATCCCTTAACCGGACATGTGCAGTACGACGAGAAAAGGTGCGGCAAGTGTTTTATGTGCGTCATGAACTGCCCCTACGGCAATATCAAGCCCGATGCCCTTACGAAAACAAAGATTGTGAAGTGCGATTTTTGCAAGCAGGATAACGAGGAGCCGAACTGTGTGAAGTCCTGCCCGAAAAAGGCCATTTACGTGGAGGAAGTCTTTATGGCGGAGGCGGTGATACTATGAACCATCTTATACTAGGCGCCGGCGCGGCGGGTATCAGCGCGGCCCGGACTATCCTGAAAGAGAAGCTTGACGATACGGTAGTAATGGTTTCCGAAGACCGGGAAGTTTATTCCCGCTGCATGCTCCACCGTTTTATATCCGGCGAGCGGGACGCGGAGAGCCTCAACTTTGTGAACGACGGCCTCTTAAAAAACAGCCGCTTCCGGTGGATCGGGGGCAAAACCATTACCAGGCTGGACGGGGCGGCCAAAACGGTCTACGCCGGGGATGAAAAAGTCGCCTCCGGGGACACGGTGCTCATCGCCACCGGGGCGAATAGCGTAAGCCCGCCCATCGGGGAGTTAAGGACGGCGAAAAACGCCTTCGGCCTCCGCCACCTTTCCGACGCCCGCTCCATCACGGAGTGCGCGAAAAAGGCGGAGAAGATCGCCGTTATCGGCGCGGGGCTGGTGGGGCTTGACGCGGCCTACGCCCTCCTGGAACTGGGAAAGAAGCTTAGCATAGTGGAAATGGCGGAAACCGTCCTGGCTATCAACCTGGACGCCCACGCCGCCCTGGCCTATCAGCGGCGTTTCGAGGAAAAGGGCGCGGCGTTTTACCTGGGCCGGAAGGTGGTGAACACCCGGAGCGACGGGGCGGGCGGCATCACCGCGCTGGAGCTTGACAGCGGGACGGTCGTCCCCTGCGATATGGTGATCGTGGCCGTGGGGGTGCGCCCCGCCACGGGCTTCCTTGCCGAAAGCGGCGTTAAGGCCGAACGGGCGGTGGCGGTGGACGATCGCCTGGCCACCAACATTCCCGGCATCTACGCCGCCGGAGACGTGGCGGGCCTTTCGGGCATCTGGCCCAACGCCGTGAAGCAGGGGGAAGTGGCGGGGGAAAACATGTGCGGCGTGGACTATGTCTACGAAGACCGCTTCGCCGCCAAGAACACGGTCAACTTTTTCGGCCTCTTGTCCCTCTCCGTGGGAGCCGTCAATCCCCAGGAGGGTGACACGGTTCTGATCAGGGAAGACCGCTTTAACTACAAGAAACTCATCCTCCGGGACGGCGCGCCCGCGGGGCTGATCCTTCAGGGGAACATTGCCGGCTCCGGGTTCTGGCAGCACCTGGTAAAAAACAAGATACGCATCGACAACCGGGGTAAATCGCCGTGGAAGATAAGTTACGCGGACTTCTTCGGCGTGGAAAACAACGGCGAATACAAGTGGGTGGTGTAAGATCCCTCCGCGTTTTGCTTTCGGGGCCGCTTTCATACCGCGGCCTCTTGTTGTTCATCAAATTTCCTGATATATATGCCTGAATGAGGCGGAACGATAAACAGGCGCTGGTGGTTGATTCTTCCAAAGATTCCAGGCTCCTGCGGGCCCTGGCCTCCGGGGTGCGGGTTCGTATCCTGGAACTGCTCCAGAACCGGGAACTTAATGTAACCGAGGTTGCGAAAGAGCTTGCCATCCCCCAGTCAACGGCCACCACCAGCATACTCCAGCTTGAGGATGCCGGTCTTGTGGAAACCCGCATCGCCAACGGGGTCAAGGGCGGGCAGAAGGTTTGTTCCGCCCGGTATAAGGAAATCCTTATCACCTTCAATCCTCCGGCGGCTTCGAAGGACAGCAGCGATATAGAGGTGGAAATGCCGGTGGGGCTCTACACCTCATACGAGGTCTCCGCTCCCTGCGGACTCTGCAGCCGGGAAGACATCATCGGCTACCTGGATGTACCGGCGACTTTTTTCTCCCCCGACCGCATCAAGGCCTCTCTGGTCTGGTTTGAAAGGGGTTATGTGGAATACAAGTTCCCCAACAACACCTTGTACGCCGACAAGAAAAGACAGCTTGAAAAACTGGAGCTTGTCATGGAAATATCCTCGGAGGTTCCCGGTACGGATAAAAAATGGCTTTCCGATATTTCGGTCTGTATCAACGATGCGGAAATAGGCGTTTGGACCTCTCCCGGGGATTTCGGGGATCGCCGGGGGAAATTCACCCCTCCTTTCTGGAAGCTGGAAGGTTCCCAGTACGGCGTTCTTACCACCTGGATGGTCGACGCGGGCGGGGCCTTTGTGAACGGCGGTCCGGTCTCCGGGGTTACCCTAAACGATCTTAAACTGCACAGGCATCATTCCATCAGGGTGCGCATCGGGGTAAAGGACACGGCGAAACACGTGGGGGGCATCAACATCTTTGGCAAGGGTTTTGGCAACTACGATCGGGATATCCTGTTAAAGCTTTTTTTCAAGTAAAGCGACAGGAGACCTCCGCCAAGCGAAGTTTCCAAACAACTTTCATGAGGAGCTCTCCCGCCGTGGATGGCGGGAAAGATCTTTTCGGGAATTACAGCGGCCGGGGAGCGATCCCAAGCGACGACAGCTTTTCCTGCGCCTTTTTATACAGATCCGGCGGCAGGATTCCCCTTTCCGCGGCGGCTATATTAGAACGAAGGTGGGATAGATCCTTGGTTCCGACAATTACTGTGCTGACACCCCGGCTTGTAATCGCGTAACGCAAAAGGAAACTGTTTCTGTCCTCTCCCGGCGCGCAAAGTTCGTCAAGTCCGGCTTTGTCGTAAAGTTCATCGTAGTTGGGGAAATAGCGTTTCAAGGCGCCCCGGGCAATAATACCTATTCCCTTTTCCGCGGCTTTCTCCACCGCCAGTTCGCAGGCGCGGACCATGCCGCCGTAAACAGTCTGCATGGTATCGAAGACGCCCCAATCCATAAAGGCCTTGAGACACTCATAACTGTAAACATCCGGGTATTTCGGATCCGTTGGTCCGGCGTTTTTAAAAGTGATACTGGCGTGGCGTATTTTGCCGTCCTTTTTCATGTCATACAGGGCCTGAATCAGGTCGTCCCCGGGGCCTCCCGGCAGATCGGAGGGCAGAGGGGCATGAAGCTGTAGAATGTCAAGGTAATCGGTTTTCATAAGCCTTAAGCTGTTTTCAATGTTTTTCATTGCCGTTGCCCGGTCAAAGATATGAGCCGGGCCTGTTCCGTCCGTATTGCAGCAGCACTTTGACGCGAGAATATACTCTTTCCGGCGTCCCGCGATGGCGTTTCCTATCATCTCTTCGCTCGTACCGTAACAAGGGGCGGTATCAATAAAGTTGATACCCTCGTCCAGGGCTCCGTTCAGTATCCTTGCGGCGCCTTCTTTATCAAGTTTGGGAAGCTCCATGGCCCCGAAACCCAGTACCGTTACTGAAACATCCGGCTTGGCAAGTTGTCTCTGTTCCATTCTCCACACTCCATCAAAAAAAATTCAAAAACAGTATTCAGCCCTCGTTCCGGGGCGCGGAAAGCTGCCACCCCTTGTCAAGGCGTATCCGCTGCTTCACCGTTTCCTCCGGTTCCGATCTTATTCTACCCATCTCCGCCTGAAAGTACAAGCGCAA
>JAIRSL010000205.1 GCA_031255475.1 Treponema sp. | reverse complement strand
ACAGAGTAAAACAGCCCTCCGGACAGGAGGCAGGTCAGGCCGAAGCGGTCTGATTTCGGCTAGGTTTTAGTTTTGAGGAACCGGCCCCTTTTCGGCTAGATTATTTTTGAGGCAATGCGCCCCCTTGCCTTCTCGCTTTACGCGCTATATTATGAATGAACGTTGAATGTGTTTCGAATATGAAGCGGATAAGGAGGCTGGTAGTGTCCTGCCGGCATAAGGCACGATTTTTCTTCATGCTTTCCGTGTACCCCGATGCGGGTAACCAGTTAAAGAGTCGTATATGAATTCCGTAAAAACTCTTGGCTTTTTCGCGGCCGGCTTCCTGGCGGTCCTTCTGACAGGTTGTTTTAACCCCATTACGGTTGTCCCTTCCAATACGGCGGACAACTCTCCGGCGGAACCCTTTTTTGTGGACATCCTGATAGGTAAAGACACCGCCAGATCCGTGGCCGGACCCGATGCCGCCCGCATCAAAGGGGACATCCGTAACATCATCCAGCTTATCGTGATAGACGAGTCCGGGAAGATCGTTGCCTTTAAAGAGGCGCGCCGGGGGAGCGATACGGAAAAGGCGGCGGAACTCAGGATAGAGTCCATACCCTTAGGGGAAACGTACAACTTCCTGCTCCTGATGGGCCATTGGGAACGGGATTACGCTGCTGAGAACAACGGGGAGTATACGTACACGGCCGGTCCGCCGACCCTTTTGGCGGCGGGGTTCAAGGAGCAGACAGTAACCGGGAGCGGGACGGTAACGGTCACCATGTGGCCCCTCGTAGTGGACACGGTCTTTACCGTCCCGGGGAACCGGACCGCCGTCCCCGAGATAAAATCGGGGAAACCCGAAAAAGTCATCCTGTTGCCGCTAAACTGGGACGTAACGTGGACCATAAAGCGGGGCCTTAGCAAAATCGGAGACGGTCTTGCGGACCTGATAACGGCCCAACAGAAGATACCGGCCTTCAAGAACGAGAACGACTTACAACTCCGGAGTACCCAAACCATGGTGAGGCAGGGGGACGAAGACAGGCCATGGACCGATGCGACATTGAACGGGAACGTCATCACCCTGTCCATGGGGGCCTATACAGACGGGTTTACAAAGATAGGGACGAGGGGTTCGGTAAACTTTAAAATGGAATACGTACCTTTTAACCTGACCGATGTTTCCGCATGGAGCGGGGTTAATGAAACGGACACGGCGTTCAATATAAGCGCAGGAGGTCCGGTGTGGATAATACGAAACGGGGTAAACGACGAGGCCCAGGACGTTAAAACGGACTTTAACAGCTTCCACCATCCCGATCTCAAGGAAAATGAGACCCTGGCTACGGAGGGGGCCAACGGGAACGGGGCGGTACGGTTTAGTGTAGCGGTGAAGACCCCGGCCGGTGGCAGTAACCTTGTGATAAAAGACGGGGTATTTGTGGGGCCTTCGGACCCGGAGGAACCGAATAAACCGGATATAACGTTTACCACGGAGGGGTACACCGGCGTGGCGGACGTGTACTACACGGTAGTGGAGAAGGCAAAGGACGGTGAGGAGCAGAAGGCGCCCGATTATTCGAACTATGTGCTGCTGGATACGGTTCCCAAGGGAGATCAACGGGAGACGGTAACAGTCCGGCCTAACAACGGGAATTATGACATATACGTGATCATCTACAAGGACGGGGAGGTAAGCGAGGCACTGGTTATCGACACGGCGGCAGGCGGAGGAAGTGTAGACTGGAATTGGGGGGATGACCCGTATAAGAAGTTTTACGTAAAGTCCGGCGGGGACGATGGCGACCCCGGTACAAGAGACCGGCCCCTGGCAACAGTAGGAGAGGCGCTGACGAGACTGGCGGCCGCGTATACATCCCCCGAATGGCCGGAAAAGGGGACCGAATTGGAAAGTCCAGGAGCGATCATTATTCTGGACGAGGTGAAGGTGACGCAGATGATTATCGTAGACGATACCGATTCAATCTACCCGCCCATAGTTCTCTGTGATGATCCCGAAACACCCGGCGGAACCTTGAAGGCGATGGGCAGTATAGGGGAGGAGAAAAGGCTGTTAAACATACGGAACGGGGCAAAGGTAACCCTTACCGGCGGGCTCGTCCTGTCGGGGACCGGAAATACGGAGGATCATTTCAGCGGGGTATATGTGACCGATAGTACGTTTACCATTACCGGCGGGGAAATCTCCGGCTATTTCCACGGGATATACGCCAGAGATGGCGGAACAGTTATCATGACCGGTGGAAAGATTTTAGATAATTCCAGCGAAGACTATGCCGGAGGGGTAGTTGCCTCCAACTTTATCATGTACGGCGGGGAAATTTCGAACAATAAATCCCACCACTACGGCGGCGGAGTATATGTGGATGACAATTTTACCATGACCGGCGGGAAAATCTCGAAAAATACCGTCACCGGCGGGGACACCGGCGAAAGCTACGGCGGCGGTGTAATGGGAGGTAATGATTTACAAACGTTTACCATGACCGGCGGAGAAATTTCGAGGAATTCCGCTTGCTACGGCGGTGGAGTATATATTAACAACTCCGGCGTTATAATCAAGAAGAGCGGCGGTGTTATTTACGGATATGACGACGAAAATCCGGCCAACAGTAATATCGCAAAATACTCAGACATGGTCTTTATCAACCAAGGCCATGCGGTCTACCTTAGCGACGGTCACCGCAAGGAAACCACCGTGGGGCCGGAGGACAACCTATACTACAATTATCCCAACACAGGCGATATGACCGATTGGGATGATGATGATTGATAATCCGGACCGGATACCGGTCTCCGTATAACAGCCGCCGTCCGTAACCGGGGCGGCTGTTTTTTTAACCCCGCGAGCGCGCAAGGGATAGGAGGGGTGCGAAGCAGACCCGGCATAGCCGGGTCCGAAGCCCCGGATAGCCCGGTCCCCGCCGTAGGCGGGGATGCGCCCGAATTCTTCCGCTGTTCAAAGGCGGCGCGGCATGGTATTATGACGTATAAAATATAAACGGGGTTAATCATGCTCAATGAATTTGTCATAACCGCTATCCGGTCCATGCGGTCTTATGCCTCACGGGTGGCGGAATATTTGGCAAAGTTTCCCAGTTTTTCTTCCTTTGCGGATAGTCTTAACGGGATAGACGTACTTGGCATAGATCGTTTTGCCGATGGGGAGATTGAGGCGGTACTGCGCTCCTCAATCCGGGGCAAAGACATTGTGCTCTTTGCAAGCTGCGCCCGGAACGAGGCCGGTATCAGCGTGGAAGAGGCGAAAATTGAACTGTACCATACTATCGACGCCTTAAAACGGGCCCAGGCGGTACGGATTCTGGTCTTTGAACCTTTCGTTTCCTGTTCCCGGTCGGACCGTACCGCCCGGCGCAGTTCCGTCGGGCTTTGGGTGCACCTTAAAACCCTGGTAAGTCTTGGGACCACCCATTTTGTCACCTACCAGCTTCATTCGGATAAATCAAAGTCCATGCTCGATCCTTCCCTTTGCGCCATTGACGATATTCCCGTCCTTACCCTGATAAAGCGCTACCTTTGCGACGTGTACATACGGGACCTGGAAACCCTTGAAAAGGTGGTGCGCCCCAACTGGGCGTTCTGCTCCGTTGACGCGGGGGGAGAAAAACTGGCCCGGGGTTTTGCCAATGCCTTCGGCGCTCCCCTGGTGGTGGCCCATAAACAGCGGGATTATTCCAAGGTCAATACCATTGAATCCATCAATATTTTGTCCCACGAACCGGTAGAGGGTAAAGTTCTCTGGATCGTGGACGACATGGTGGATACCGCGGGGTCTGTGGAAAGCCTGGTTCACGCGCTGACGGCCTTAAAACCCGCGGAAATCAACATCATCGCGGTCCACGCCATCTTCTCTCCACCCGCCGTGGAAAGGCTTGCCGCCCTGGTCCGGGACAGGCTCCTCAACAGGATCATTGTCACCGATACGGTGTACTGCCCTTCCGAGCTTACCGGCGGAATCCTCAATCTGGAAGTGGTTCCCTCGACGGAGCTTTCCGCCAAAATCGTCCGTACCATCCTGACCAATAGTTCGATGAGCAAGCTCCTTATTCCCTTTAATGCGGAGACTTACTTTAAATCGTCCAGTCTGTTTAACTGGTAAAAGGCGGCGCGTTCGGTACGCGCCGCTTTTGTTTTCCGGGCGTGATCCCTCAGGGATTAATCGGCCGCCGATCTCAGCGGACGGGCGGTTACCTCCCGGGAGAATTCTCCGGCGCGGGGGGCGTTTGCCCGGTCATAGGCGGATACCGCAAAGTAATAGAGGACGCCGTTCGTCAGCCCGTCTATATGCATGGATGTACGTTTGCCCACATTGACGGGGGACGGTCCGGATACGGCGTCTTCCCCGAAATATTCCCCCCGGCTCGTCCCGTAGTACACCAGGTAGCCTTCCACGTCCCGGCTGGGGCTGGGCCGCCAGGAGAGGTCCACCGCCCCGTTACGGGCAACGGCGGTCACCATGGAGGGTGGATGGGGAGGCTCGCCGGCAACGTAGACGACCCGCAGTTCCTCCAGGTACGG
>JAIRSL010000139.1 GCA_031255475.1 Treponema sp. | reverse complement strand
GGATAAAGGCGTCACTCAGGTCCTTGCCGGGATAATCGACCGCAAGGTTCTCGTAGTGGGGGACCACCACGGCGAAGATCTGCTCGCCGCCGAATTCGGCTTCTTTCCGGCCGACCACGATGATTTCCCCTACGACCCGGGAACCTTCAAAGTGGGACTCGATTTCTTCGGGATAGATGTTCTTGCCGCCGGAGCTTACGATAAGGTTCTTTTTCCGGCCGTTGATGAAAATAAAGCCCTTGTCATCGATGTAACCCAGATCGCCAGTCAACAAGTAGCCGTCTTCGGTGAAAACTTCCGCAGTGGCTTCGGGATTTTCCCAGTAACCAATCATGAGGGAAGGGGATTTGATCGCGATTTCGCCTATGCCGTCTTCGTTCTTGTCCAGGATTTTGACATCCGTGTCTATGACCCGGAGGCCCACGGAGTAGTTGTTCTTGTGCCAGGGGGTACTTACGCTGATAAGGGGGCTGTTTTCGCTCATGCCGTAACCATGGACAATGTTGAAACCCAGGGAGTCGAAAAAGTCCGCCGTTTGAGGGCTTAACGGGCCGCCGCCGGCAACCATCATCCGTACCGAGGCAAGTCCCGCCTTTTTACGGATAAACATGAAGAACTTCTGGCCGAATAGGTAGTCACCTTTTTTGGCCCTTTCCAGGGCGATCTTCCGGAAGATGTTGAGCACTCCCTTTACGATACCGGGGAGCTTCTGGTAGCCCTGGTCTATGGCCACTTTTACCTTATCGTAGAGAAGGGGGACGGCTATAAGGAAGGTACCGCCGGCATCCCGGATGTCGTCGATGACGACCTTGCCGACCAATTTTTCTACGATGATGGTGGCCGCCCCTACGGACAGCGGGGCTATGAAAGAGCAGGTGGTCGGATAGGTGTGATGCAAAGGCAGAACATTGATGAAAACATCCCATTCGTAGGCCCTGAGCGAAAGAACCGCGGACCACATGTTGGCGATGATACCCCTGTGGTGCAGGGTTACGCCCTTGGCAAAGCCGGTAGTCCCGGAAGTGAACACGATGGAGACCGGATCGTGCTCCGCGATGTCCGAAACGGCGGGCAGTTTTTGATCCTCCGCACCCACTCCAAAGGAAGAAAACGCGGGCTTTCCGTTATCACTGACGCAGGAAAGGACATCCAGGGAAATCTCCTGGTGGGGACCGGCTTTGCCCAGAGAATCGGCAAATCCCTGCTTCCGGGCGGAATAAAAAAAGGCTTTAGCCCTGGTGATCTTCAGGATATTGGCGCATTCCTGTTCGGAGATGAGGAAGTCCACCGGCACGATGATCATCCCGGCAATAGCGCTTCCAAGCCAGGCCGCCATCCACTCCGGCCGATTTTCGGCCCACAGGACTACCCGGTCGCCCTTGGTAAGTCCCGCGGCTAAAAGCCCCCGGGCGATACGCTTACATTCATCAGCCAGTTTATTATAAGTCCAAATGGTAAAATCTTTCTGCTTCCCGGACCGGTAATAAATGGCTTTGTTATTTCCCCACTTTTGTTGACCTGATTCAAGCCACGCTATAAAATTTGGGGAAGGAAAATCCGGCCAATCGGCTAAATACTCTTTGAATTCCAGCATGTGCAGAGAATAAACAATTTTTCATTTTTTGTCGAGTTACCTTCCGTGAAATTTCACATAAAATACAGCCAAAAAATCGGAAAATACTCATATTTTCACCGATCATAACTGTGCGGCCCCCATACCGGACGACAAACTCCCGTGTAACCGGTTTTCATGGTCAGGTTTTTACATGGCGCAAACGTCCCGCTATGGTTTGTTTTAACGTGGCGCAATGCGCGGCCTTGACACTCCCCCTCCATTCGGGTAGAGTAAATAGTACCGGTTAATTTGCGGCCGGGTTTTCCCGGCCGTTTGGCGGGGTAAGTTGTTGTGACGAGAGACTAGCTCATCTGGATAGAGCGTCAGCCTCCGGAGCTGAAGGTGGTGGGTTCGAGTCCCGCGTCTCTCATTAAGATTATAAGCCTTGATGTATAGCTATTTCCTCACGTCGGTCGGTAAAATCTAAATATGGAGAAAATATAATGGAACCTATAATCTTAGCGTCCGGTTCATTACGGAGGCAGGAATATTTTCGGCTTATGGGGCTGCCGTTTAATATTATGCCTTCCCAGGTTGATGAGGATTACAATGAAAGCCTGAGTCCCCGTGAAGTAACCGAAGAGTTGGCGGCCCGGAAAGTCAGCCGTATCCTCGACCTTCTTAAGGGACGGACGCCGCTCTGGATATGCGGCGCCGATACGGCCGTTTCTATGGATGGAAAGATCTTCGGGAAACCCCCGTCCCGGGAAGACGCCCGGAATATGCTGAATGTCCTCCAGGGCAGGGATCACGATGTGGTCACTGCGGTAGCCCTTTTTAACGGCAGGAAAAATTCCGTTGACTGCCGCTCGGTGGTCAGTACGGTGACCTTTAGCCCCCTCTCGGAGGCCGAAATCGACTGGTATCTCAATACCGGGGAGTGGCAGGGGGTTGCGGGGGCTTATAGGATACAGGGGATAGCCTCGTGCCTTATTTCCCGCATCAGGGGGTCGTACAGTTCCATTGTGGGGTTGCCAATGCATGAATTTTATGTCATGCTACGGGAGAATGGGTATCCTTACGGGGATGCGGCCCGTTCATAAGGGAGTTGCCCCATAGGGGAACCCCGGCAGAAAACGCCTGTCGGACGGGCGTTTCTGTTATTTTCCGCCCCCCTTTTGGGGGACGAGATACAGGGAAGGCGCCGCCGTGAACGCCCCTTCCGAAGGGTACATCCTTACCCGCGGAACAGGGGAATTCGGAGCGGCGCGGGAGGAATACATGGCTGTAGTTACCATGAAGAGCCTGCTGGAATCGGGGGTGCATTTCGGTCACCAGGTAAAGCGCTGGGACCCTCGGATGAAGAAGTATATCTTCGCCGAACGGAATGGCATCCATATCATCGATCTGCAAAAGACCATTCAGGCGATTAAAGACGCCTACGATGCGGTCAGGAAGAGCGTTTCGGCGGGTAAAACGGTGTTGTTTGTGGGGACCAAGAAGCAGGCCCAGCAGGCAATCCAGAAAGAAGCCGAACGGTGCGGCATGTTTTATGTCAACAACCGCTGGCTCGGCGGTATGCTTACCAACTTTGCGACCATCAAAAAATCTCTGCTCCGTCTTAAAAAACTGGAAAAGATGGAAGTTGACGGAACTTTCGAAAATCTGACGAAAAAAGAAATCGCGTCCCTGGGTAAGGAGCGGGCAAAACTCCAGAAGAACCTGGGGGGCATCAAGGAAATGAAGGAGCTTCCGGGCATCCTCTTCATCATTGATACCCGCAAAGAAGCCATTGCCGTGGCGGAAGCCAAGCGGCAGGGCATTCCCATTGTCGCGGTGGTGGATACCAACTGCAATCCCGAAGGGATCAACTATCCCATTCCCGGAAACGACGACGCCATCCGGGCCATTACCCTTTTTACCCAGATCATCGCCAACGCGGTGGTGGAGGCGGATAACGAGGCGGGTCTTAAGATCATCGAAACCCTGGGGGACGAGAATGAAGACATGGAAGATGTCGTAACCGACGCCTCCGTTAAGGAAGAGGACCGGGAAATCGACATCGAATCCTATTCATCGGGCACGGTCCCGCCGGAAGAAAAGAAAGCGGAAGAAGCCGCCGATGATGACGACGAGCTTCCGGTGGATGTTGATAAGGTTTACGAACAGGAATAAACAAACCCTTTTAAGGAGTCAGGTAAATGGGAATCAGTGCGGAAGATGTGAAAAAACTCCGGGAAAAGACCGGAGCGGGTATGATGGAATGTAAGAACGCCCTGGTGGAAACCGGCGGGGATTTTGCCGGAGCGGAAAAGCTCTTAAAGGAAAAAGGCCTCGCGGCGGTGGAAAAACGTTCCGGCCGGGCGACTAACGAGGGCAAGGTTTTCGTAACGATAAAGGACCGCGCGGCGGCCCTGGTGGAACTGGTATCGGAGACGGATTTTGTGGCCAGAAACCCCGAATTCATCGCCCTTGGGGAGGCAATCGCGGACCGGGTTCTGGAAAAGGGGTATACCGGCCCGAATGAAGAACTTGCGGACATGGTAACGGCCCTGGCGGCCAAGATCCGGGAGAACATGGGCCTTAAGCGGGTCCGCCTGATGACGGCCGGGTCCGGCGAATACCTGACCAAGTATATACACGGGGACGGGGCCATAGGGGTGGCGGTAAAACTGGGCGCCGCCGATGAGGGGCTTCTTGAAAAAGAGGAATTCAAAACCCTGGCCTTTAACCTGGCCCTCCATATCGCGGCTTTTAACCCCGCGGCTCTGGACCGGGACCATATTGACGCGGGGTTCCTCAAAGAGCAGGAAGAGATCTTCCGCAAGCAGCTTGAGGGGGACGAAAAGCTCAAGGGAAAACCCGCCAACGTGATAGACAATATTCTTAAGGGAAAAGTGAATAAATACCTGTCGGATATTTGTCTTATGGAACAAGGGTACGTAAAGGACGAAAAATTCACCGTGGCCCAGGTTCTCTCCGATATGGGGAAACAGCTTGGGGCGGCAATAAGCGTGGTTGACTATGTATACTTTAAGGTAGGGGATAGTTAATGCATAGCGTGATTTCCTCATCCGAAGAACGGATGAAAAAAACCGCGGCGAACCTGAAAGACGAGTTCGCCTCTCTCAGGACCGGCCGGGCATCGGCGGCTTTATTCGATAAAATAAAGGTCGATTGTTACGGGGATAAATCGCCCCTCAACCAGGTGGCGAATATTTCCGTCCCGGAAGCCCGGCTCATCGTGATACAGCCCTGGGACAAGGGGCTTATCGGGGAAATCGAAAAGGCCATACGGTCTTCGGAACTTTCCCTGAATCCCAGCAATGACGGCAAGGTCATCAGGATCGCCATTCCGCCCCTGACGGAAGAACGCCGGAAGGAGCTTGCCAAAATCGCCAGAAACCATGCGGAACAGAGCCGGGTGGCGGTGCGGAACATACGCCGGGACGGAAACGATGAACTGAAGAAGAGTCTTAAGGCCGGGGAGATTACGGAGGATGAGGAAAGCCGGGATGCCGAAGAACTGCAAAAGCTGACCAATTCCTACATAGAGAAGATCGGCGGGATTCTGAACGAAAAAGAAAGGGAAATACTGGAAGACTGATGCCCGCCAAACAAACTGCCGGCAGCAAGTTTTCCCCGGAAGAAGGCCGCTTTCCCGCCCACATCGGCGTTATCATGGACGGTAACGGCCGGTGGGCGGTAAGACGCGGCCGGGTCCGTACCCAAGGTCACCTTGAAGGTCTTAAAACGGCAAAAAAAATTGTCAAGGCCGCGAGCGACATGGGGATCTCCTATCTGACTCTCTATGTTTTTTCCACTGAAAACTGGAAACGCACCGCCGAAGAGGTGGGATTCATCATGGGGCTTGTAAAGCAGTACTTGTCGGCGGAACTGGACTTTTTCAGGCAGAACCGCATCAGGATACGCCACGCCGGGGACGCGCGGGGGCTTCCCCCGGAAATCGCCGGGGAGATTCGCGCGGTTTGCGACGACACCCGGGATTTTGCGGGGCTCCAAGTCATTCTGGCCCTGAATTACGGGGGCCGGGACGAGATAATCCGGGGGATAAAGCGGCTTTTGGAAGCGCCTCCTTCCGGCGGGGAGTTTACGGAAGCCTCCTTCCGGCAATACCTGGACAATCCCGATGTTCCCGATCCGGATCTTATCATCAGGACCGCCGGAGAAATGAGGATCAGCAACTTCCTCCTGTGGGAAGGGGCCTACACGGAGTACTGGGTTTCGGAAAAAATGTGGCCCGACTTTACGGAAGACGACCTGGCTGCGGCAATAGAACGGTTTAGGGGCCGCGAACGGCGGTACGGCGGTGTGCAGGGATGAAAAAACTGGTCCAGCGGCTCCTTTTGTTCATTATCACCCTGCCCCTTATAGCGGTTATCGTGATATTTCTGCCCTACCGGAGCTATCTGGCCGTCAACATTATCGTCGTCATCCTGAGCGCCCTGGGCGCCGGCGAATTCGCCGCCATGCTGAACAAAAAGGGCCGCGTTATTACCGGAGGGGAAGCCTGCGTACTTGGGGCTGCCGGTCCTGCCGTCGCAACGCTGACGGTGAGTTTCGGCCTGAACTTTTATGTTTCTTCCGGCATCCTTATGGCCGCCTTCGCATGGGTGCTCCTTTCGCGGGTTTTTACCGCGCCGGATAAATTCAAATCTTCCCTGGATTACATCACATCGGGCTTTGCCGTCCTGATCTATCCGGGTTTTTTCATGATGTGGATCATCCTGATGATCCGCTTTCTCCACACGAATTTGGTCATCCTGGGATTCTTCTTTATGGTGGTGGCCAGCGATTCGGTCGGCTGGACCGCGGGAATGCTTTTCGGGGCGAACAACCGGGGAATCATACCCGCAAGCCCCAATAAAAGCGTCGCGGGTTTTATCGGCGGTTTTACCGGTTCCGTCCTGATCGGCATGGGGGCGGCCCGGTTTTTCCCCGCCGCGTTTACGTCGAAGGTCATGCCTTCCCTCTGGGCGGGGGCAGCCCTGGGTTTCGTTTCCGCGGCGGCCGCTTCCCTGGGAGACCTGGCCGAATCGGTCATGAAGCGGAGTTCGGGGATCAAAGATTCGGGGGGGCTTATTCCCGGCCGGGGCGGGGTTCTGGATTCCATCGATTCCATAGCCATGGCGGCGCCGGTATACTACGGACTTTACCGGTTCCTTTTTATGTAACCCCGGTTTTAAGCCGGAATTGTTT
>JAIRSL010000101.1 GCA_031255475.1 Treponema sp. | reverse complement strand
GTCTATGATGAAGGAGTGGCGGCTGTTTTCAGCATTAACCGGGTAGCGGTTCCCTTTGAAAAGGCCAAGCCCCGCGCCCCGGAAGATCTCCGGCTGACAATGGACAACCTGATGCGGTTTATCGTTCAGCTTAAAGATGCTGTTTAAACCGGTTTCGTCTTAATACAATCGTCCACACGGGGAGACAAAGGCAACAAGGCCCAAAAAATAGAACACTGCTTATTTCCGTTCATCAGCATGAATTGGAGAGGAGAGAGCGGAGGCTGGCGCAAGAGGATCGGCAAAAGGACGGATGCAACGGACATACAGGCAATAAATCTGCGACAAAATTGTAGAAACCTGCCGGAAAAAATCTATCCCCACCCAAAGGCGATTAATTCGACAACTTCGTTATACAAAGCAGAGGTGTATTACGTTATTTCTTGCTTTTTACCTTTTATTTCAACCATTTCTACTTGATTGCCTTTTACAATAATAGCCTGTTTATTATGTATTGGACGCAGATCAAGTTTTTTGGAATATTCCGCAATTATTTTTTCAGCGGATTTTTTAAACGGGAAATTTGTACAATGCGGTACTATACAAAAATCGATAATTCCAAGAGCCGAAAAATCATTGTTTAATTCCGGAGCAACCGTGGGATTATCCATAAATTTTATATATTCTATGTTTTTTGAAACAATTATAGATCCGGCCGAAGTTGAAATATAAATTTTCCCCTTCTTTATATGTTCTATGATGAGTTTATCAGCGCCGGAACGTTTCAATTCCTGCAATAAAAAGAATGTATTTCCACCTGCCACAAAAACATAATCGGCATTTGCGATTTTATTGTCAATTTCATCTTTGGACGCTTTTGAAACCTCAAGTTCATCAATAATTAAACCCACTTTCGTCAGAGATTTTTTATCACTGTCAACAAAAAATGTTACTTTTTCCGGAACGCTTGCGGTTGGTATAAACACAACTTTTTTACCCGAACAAGTATTTTTGGTAAAATCCGCAAAAAGTTTGGCCGATCCGGTAAAATAAGATGCCAAAAACAATTTTTTCATATAAATTTCTCCTTTTTATTCGATTGTTTCATAGTCTTCGTTTCTTGTCAACTTCACACCTCATTTTATTTTTTCACTAAAGTTAATAACCGGTTCCGCAAGGGTTTGGCCGTCCGGTTCCTTACATTGCATTTCTTTTACAGTCCCATCGGACTATCCGCTATTATACGGTTTTTGAGGGCTTTGTCCCAAAAAACCGTATACCGCTCCTATCCCTTGCGCGTTTACGGAGTAAAAAATCAGACAGCAGACGGCATTGCCTGTAAAGCCGCCTAAGATTACGGAACCCACAAATTGCTAAAAAAAACTAAAGTTTACAGCAATCCCCGCCGATACTCTATATGGTTAGTTCTCTTTCCGGAACGGAACCGTGTCCGCGGCGGGGTTCTGCGGAGAAGGGGGGCTGCCCCGGGGCAAGGATGCCCCGGCCGATATTATCAAGGAGGATGATATGATCATCAACCACAACCTGAGCGCTATGTTCGCCGACAGGTCTCTAAAGGTTACCCAGGGGACCCTCACCAAAGACATGGAAAAACTTTCCTCCGGGTTACGGGTAAACCGGGCAGGGGACGATGCTTCCGGGCTCGCGGTCTCCGAAAAGATGAGGAGCCAGATCCGGGGGCTGAACCAGGCTTCCGCCAACGTGTCCAACGGTATTTCTTTTATTCAGACCAGTGAAGGATACCTCCAGGAAACCCAGGACATCATCCAGCGTATCCGTGAATTGGCCGTACAGGCGGCCAACGGTATCTACTCGGCGGAAGACCGCATGTACATCCAGGTGGAAGTTTCCCAACTGGTGGACGAAATCGACCGTATTGCCAGCCATGCCCAGTTCAACGGCATGAACCTGCTGACCGGACGTTTTGCCCGGGTAACCGGGGACAATACGATCACCGCTTCTATGTGGTTCCATGTGGGGGCCAATATGGACCAGCGGGAACAGGTGTTTATCGGGACCATGACTTCCAAAGGGTTAGGCATCCGGGATACGGGAAACGACGCCTTCATCAGTCTTGAAAATCCTGAAGACGCCAACCGGGCCATCGGCACCCTGGATACAGCGCTCCAGATTATCAACAAGCAGCGGGCGGATCTGGGGGCGTATCAAAACCGGATGGAACACGCGGTTATCGGGATTAACATTGGGGCGGAGAACCTCCAGGCATCGGAATCCAGGATACGGGATACCGATATGGCGAGCCAGATGGTCGCCTATGTACGGGACCAGATATTGGCTCAGTCGGGGACGGCCATGCTGGCCCAGGCGAACCAGCGGACTGCGGCGGTCTTGCAACTTCTCCAGTAACGCATTATAGTAAAAAGTAGATGTAAAATGAATGAATGAAGGGCCTGCGGGCCATGGGTGAGGAACCTCCGGGGTATACCCTGAAGGTTCCTTGCGGCGATCTTTGACAAAAACCTTCGTGTTAGGGCGCTCATGGAAACATGGGCGTATGCGCACGGCGGAAAGAACCGGTTATCCGGCGGGCCTTTGAAAAAGAGCTGTCCGTGATAACCGATCCGTTCCGCTCACGGGCGCCATAAGGAGGAGCGGCGCGAACGTCCTTCCGGAGAGCCCGGTTGTGCGGATCGGCCCTGGCTACGGATAGCCGGGGTTACTAACGCAAGGAGGGTTATTATGATTATTAATCACAACATGAGCGCCCTATACGCTAATCGCAGCCTTGGGGTGACGCAAGCCGATGTAGCAAAAAGCATTGAAAAGCTCGCTTCCGGTATGCGGATCAACAAGGCGGGTGACGACGCTTCCGGACTGGCGGTCTCCGAAAAAATGAGGAGCCAGATTCGGGGGTTGAATCAGGCGGAGCGTAATATTCAAAACGGTGTATCCTTTATCCAGACTACTGAGGGCTATCTTCAGGAGACCCAGGATATCCTGCATCGTTTACGGGAGCTGTCGGTACAGTCCGCCAACGGTATTTACACCGATGAGGACCGTATGCAGATTCAGGTTGAGGTTTCCCAGTTGGTCGATGAAGTCAACCGTATTGCGAGCCACGCTCAATTTAACGGTATGAACCTTTTGACCGGCGCCTTTGCCCAGGATGGTCCCAGGACTATGCTGCTTCAGGTGGGGGCCAATATGGATCAGAACGAACAGGTCTTTATTGGTAACATGACCGCGACGGCCCTTGGCTTGGAGGGAGAACAGGCGACTATCTCCATTTCTACCGCCGAGTCCGCCAATGCGGCAATCGGCGCCATTGATTCCGCCTTACAGCAGATTTCCAAACAACGGGCCGATTTAGGGGCTTTCCAGAATCGGTTCGAAATGGCCGCCCAGGGCGTTGCCATTGCGGCGGAAAACCTTCAGGCCGCGGAATCCCGGATTCGGGACGCGGATATGGCTTCTGAAATGGTTAACTACACCAAGAGCCAAATCCTTTCCCAGGCCGGAAACGCGATGCTGGCCCAGGCTAATACCCGGACCCAGTCTGTACTTCAACTTCTCGGTTAACCGGAGGGTTTTTCGGGAAGGGTTATAAGCCGTATCAAGAGACTTCCGGACGTCGTCTTTTGAAACGCAGGACGGGGAAGTTCGCGCCCTTCTCCGTCCTTTTTTTAGAAAAGCGGTTCCCGGATTTTGTACCGGGAATTATTCATATATTTGTATGTCCTGAAACCAAGGATGTCAGGACGGTGTACAGGGAGGTACGCTATGAGTATACAAATAGCCGCTGCCGGAAACGGGATAAATATGTCCCCGTTGCAGGAACTCCCGCAGGACAGGGGATCGACATTACAGTCGCGGGCCCGCGCGGCGGAAGTAAAAAACGCGGCACTCAAAAAATTTACGGCATCCCTGCCGGGAAACGACAGCGAACCGCGCCGGGGCGGGGATATTCATTCTACCGTTGAGGATTTGGAACGTCTTAGTCTGATTTTCAACCGGAAGCTCAGATTTCACATAGATCACGAGTCCCACGAAGTTATCGTCAAGGTAATTGATTCCGAAACCGATAAGGTGATTAAGGTGTTGCCGCCCGAAGAACTTCAACGGCTCCACCGCAGAGTCAAAGAGGCTATTGGTTTTCTTTTTGATGAACAGGTTTAGGCCGCGCCCTGGGGGAAGCGTAAGCGGAAATGTCCGATGTCTATATGCCGGGGGTAAAAAGCCGGTTTAACACCGAAAATCTCGTCGAAGGCCTGATGCGGGTGGAACGAATTCCCCGTGAACGGGTCAGCAAAGAAGTCGAGAATTTACAGGTTCAAAAGACATACTGGCAGGACCTGGGCAGAAGGATGTCCTCCCTCAGGGAAAGCGCGCGGACGTTTGTTTCGTTTCAAAATCCCTTTAATGACCGGCTTGTCATGTCCGGGGATGAATCGGTACTCACCGGAACCGCTACCAGAGAAGCGGCGGAACAGGAAAAGAATTTTACCGTCAAACAGACGGCTCAGGCGGACAGATTTCTGTCCCGGTCACTGGACGATGACTACAAAATAGAAGCCGGTAATTATGTTTTTACGGTGGGAAAAGACGAAGTGGCCCTTACTTTCCGGGGGGGGACCCTGCGGGAATTTACCGAAGCCCTGAACCGGCGAGGCCGGGACAAAATACAGGCCGGGGTCGTCGCGGTTCAGCGGGGATCCAAATCCCTGCTCATCGAGTCTAAGGTAACCGGCGCGGAAAACCGGCTGGGTTTTGCGGGGGACGCGGAAAAGCTGGCCCTTTCGATCGGGCTGATTGAACGGCTCGATGATTCCCGCCGGAGCATCGCCCTTACCGGCGAAACCGTTACGACCGACGGGCAGTCCGCGGAGGTGTCGGGGGATACGGTGACGGTATATGCCGGGGGACAGGCGGCCATCCTCCTTGATCCGTCCGTACAGACAGCCCCGAATCTTGTTCTTACCTTTGAGGCGGCCACGGAGGTGCTGTCCGAAGAGGACACTCCCCTTCCGCAGCCTTCTCCGGATCTTTCCGCGGCCGAACCGGATTCGGCGGTCCTTGAGGACATAGCCGTTGAAGACGGCGGCGGCGAAACCAACGATTCCGTTGCCGCCGTTCCTGAAGCGCCTCCCCTTCCCGTCAGGGTGGACGATCTGGAGGTCATCACCCTGAAATTCACCGA